>CAYSLI010000001.1:0-296653 GCA_964431915.1 uncultured Candidatus Saccharibacteria bacterium
AACAACCGAGCACATAAGATTTATGTGCTCGGCTGAGAAGATTTTATTTCTTCTTCTTTTTCTTCTTCTTTTTCTTTTTTTTCTTTGCCATCAGGTTTATGCTCAAATTACAGAGATTATTTACAAGATATTTTTTGCTTTTCTCTACTATTTTAGAATCTGGTATTTGAGCAAGTTATTTTTAAAAGGTCTTTAGCAAATAGTCGACCACTATTTGGAAAAAAGTTTTTTTTAATTTGCGAAGCAAATTACAGTGAGCGAAGCGAACGGTTCCAAATTTTTTTATTATTTAATTCTTTCATTTCAAGAAAGATTGTCAAGTGTGGATAACCAAAAAATTAAAAATTTTTTAATCTTTAAAACCTAGATAACAAACTTCTTCCTCTAAAACTATTCCAAATTTATTTTTTACTTTTTGTTTAGCTAATTTTATTAATTTTATTACATCTTTTGCCCTCCCGTTGCCTAAATTGACAATGAAATTGGCGTGTTTCTCAGAAATTTCTACATCTCCAATTCTTTTTCCCTTAAGACTACACTTTTCAATTAAAAAACCGGCAGATTTTCTAAAAGGATTCTTAAATATTGACCCTGCAGAAAACCCCGGCGGGATTTTTTTAGTTCTTGTTTTTAAAATTTCTAACCGCTCCTTTTCTAAATCTTCTTTTCCCCTTTTTTTTAATTTTAAAATAACCTCTAAAATTATTGGTTTTCCTCCTTTTGTCTTTTTAAGTCGGGAATTTCGGTATCCAAAAGAAAGCCATTTTCTCCCAACTTTTTTTATTTTACCTCTTGGCATTAAAAGCTCCACTTCTTCTACGCAATCGCCGATTTCCCAAACTCCTCTTGGCCAACCGGCATTACCATAAACTGCCCCACCCAAAGTTCCTGGAATACCACTACCCTCCTCTAATCCCGAGAGTCCTGCCCCAACTGCAGCTTCAATAATATTATCCAAAATAGCTCCAGATTCTGCAATAATTTTTTTCTTTTTAATTTTAAAATTTCGCGTTTCGTTTTTAATTACAAGTCCTTCAAACCCTTTGTCAGAAATTAATAAATTTGAGCCTCCTCCCAAAACAAAAAATGGCAACTTTAATTTTTTTGCCACCTTGATTGCTCCAATTAAATCTTCTTTTTTCTTTGCCACAAAAAAATATTTAGCCCAGCCCCCAATTTTAAAAGTAGTGTAATTTTTCAGCAAAATATTTTTTTTAACTCCTGGTAAAAGTTTATTAATGCTCATCGTCTTTATTCTACCACAAAACAAAAGGCCGGGAGAGTTAACTCCAACTCTAAGTCTTTAGTGAGTGCTATCCTCCCGACCCAATTATATTTTATCAAAGATTAATAAAAAAGCAAAAATCCTCGCTCGAGGGAGGATTTTTGCCGACAAAGAATGGAGCCCTTCGATTTCTCTCAGGGTCGCACTCACTGTCTACATATTAGCAAATTCAAATTTTTTTGTCAACCCCGGCACCAATTTTGCAATAGAAATTCGGCTATTCTTTACATTTAATATCCGAGGAGTTGATTGATTTTTGTTCTTGTTGCCGGGCCCACATAGCCTGTCCCCCTCTTTAAACCGAGGGGTTTTAATATTTCTGAATTATATTTTTCCTGAAAGCGAATTACAGCAGCATCAGTCAAAATAAGGAAATTTCCAGTGACCAATCCTTCAGAATAAATTTCAGGCCCCTGATTTTTTAAAAATTCCTGTAAACAGCGTACCTCGGAATTATCTCTCATTCCAAAATAAAGGTTGTTTTCCAACTTCTGGCAAGAAAAGGAGCTAAACTCCTTTTGGCCGCGGGAAACCAGGATGGCGTTTATTTTTGCCTGAACTTCAGCAATCTGCCTTTTTAATTCTTCAATTCGAGCCAGAAGCTGGCTGATTAATTCAGCTTCTCTTTCTTCTCCAGATTCTTCCTGAATGGTAATTTCCCAGGAAAAAGAAAAATAATTTTCTCTGCCGTCAAACCCGGAGGTTTTGCTTTTAATAAAGGGAATAAGGGTTAAAGAGCTGTATTTTGCGTTAAATCCGGGGATAGTGATTTTTCCTTTCTGTTCTCCGTCCAAAATCAAAGACTCAACAAAACACTCCCCTTTCAAATCGCAAAGCAAATAAGGAATTTTGAACTCAACAGAGCCATCTCCCTCAAATTCCGAAGTAAGATTGTCCCCTCCGCCTATGAACCTATGCCAGTTGGCGCTCCAGTAAGTAGTATCATGATAAGTAGATAAAACAGTTTCTATACTCGGAAGATAATAAAGAGTAGGGACAAGACGAAGGTCTTTGAGGTTTTTGTTCAAATAGCAATACCTACTTCCCAATTTACAGTCATTGACTAAAACCGCGATTGCCCAATTGGCAAAGATTTGAGAGAAATCATCTTTGAATCCATTTTTTACCAGAGCATAATTTATGCTTTCAATCCCTGTTTTGTCTGATTGCAGAGAATCAACCAAAATCTTCTTTCCGTAATGGTCAACTAAATACTGAGTAAATAAATTTATTGCGCCATAGTCTTCTTTTCTGTTAAGCCACTCGGTTAAAGAATCATTTGGTTTTTCCAGAAAAGCTTTGACCCTTCTCTCAAGATTGCTTCCCTTGTAAGTATCATCATAACCCAGTAAAGTCGGGGCATATTCTGCCCGGGCTTCGTTCAGCCAGACCTCCTCGGTCACATTTCTTAATAAATCTTTCTGGTTGACCGTGATTAGATGGGTAAATTCATGGGCTAAAAAAACTTTTGCCAGGGGTGTATCAATGTGCTGGGCATTTAGATAAACCATTTCTCTTTCGTTTGACCTTGGATTTTGCAATCGGGAATAAACATCTCCGGAATTAAAATAACCACCGGCTTCTCTAATAATTGGCTGAATTAAAATAGTTATTCTTTCATCTCTGTCAATTCCTGGTTTGGCTTCTGAACCAAAAGTTGAGGTTAGGGTGGGATAAATTTTTCTTTCAAATTCATCGCTTAAATTATAAAGTTTTTCATCAATTTCTCTTTTTTTTGAATAATCTAACTTATCCCACCAGGTTGCATCAACATAAAAATAAAGTTGATTGGTGATTTTTTGTAAAGTAGCTGAAATTTCTTTTCTGCCATACAAATCATAAGAGGAATCTACAAAAAAATTGATTTGCTGACCCAAGGTTTGAGCATTGCTTGCCAAAGGAAAAGTAAGCAAAATTGCTCCAAGGATAACTATGGTTAGTTTGGTCTTGGAAATTGGCATGTTTTGGGTGAAAGAGAGATTTTTAAATTATAGCAAGAAAATAAAAAAAACAAAAGACCCCGGGAAATTCCCAAGGTCCTCTGTTGCCTCACAAGGAAAGGCAGAAAGATTACGAATTATCCGGAAACTTCAGATCAGGTTAGGCAGCGTTCAAGAAGATAGGATCGGACTCGAAGTCTCCCATGTTGAAGTCGTACTGCTCATTTCCAGCACCACCTTCTATAACGTCGTCATCGTTCCACTGGATAGCAGTAACATCCACCTGAACGAATTCAGCTGCATCAGCCGTGTAGTTGATCGTAATGATGAACTCTCTAGTTTCATCCTCATCAACCCACCACGTGCTGGTTCCAGCTGCGTCAGTGCCAGGAGAAGTAATCAGGTCGACTAGGGTACCACCAACTGCGGCACCAGTACCATCGTGTGCTTCGTAGAGATGCCCCCCGTCAGCACCAGGTAATTCTACAGTGTCATCAATGAAGATATCTCCGCCAAATGCAGTCACGTCGAACGTGAATGTGAACTGGGCCTGCTCAGCCTCACCGACTGCACAAACGCCGTCACAAGTAACTGTCTTGGTTTCTGTAACGGTCACGTCGCTAACCATGATACCGACAGAGAAGAGTCCGTGTTCGCCACCTACAGCAGTACCAGTCTTGTCTCCATCCGCCAGATCTTCACCAGCCTCATCTTCAACGATCCAGTCGTCGGTCTCATCATCGGTGATCTCCGCCAGGAGCGTGGTTCCTTCCACTAAGTCAGCGTCAATCGCTTCGAAGTCAACTTCAACTAAGAAGTCATTCGTGCCCGGCGCAAGAGTAAGATCAAGATCATCGAATGTCACCGGAACGTCTGCTGCGTCCTCTGAAGTGATATTCTCTGAACCAACCTCGTCATCTTCCAAGAGCAGTTGAGCAGCTGAGATGACGTCATTGAGATCGTCTTCGTCAGTAGTGAAGTCCACCACTATTTCGTCAATCCAAAGGTCCGAGTCACCCTCTACTTCAACTATGAATGAGAGGACCGGAACTCCGTCAGTCTCATCAGCATCATCAACCTGGATCACGTGAGCGTCATTAATCTCATCATCATCACCATTGAGAGATACGTGAAGCTCTATGTCAGCCGCCCCCGCGAACGCTTCGAACGAGAATTCGCGCGTTGCGCCAATGTCGCCAGTGGCGTCATCCGTGATGGTCGCACCCTGTGCGTCACGGAAGCGAACGCTGTCAACCTCAACGGTCCAGTCTTCTCCTTCGTCATCCGAGTCAATGTTGTTGACTCCGGAGACAGCGACTGCAAGATCTCCAACTTCGCCCATGCGAATGATCGCACCTGAGTCAAGTGTAAGTGTGCGGGCCCAAGTGCCCTGTGGGTTCTCTGAGAGATCGTCCGCGTCGGAGCGAGCGAATTCCTCACCATCGAGCCATACAGATACCTCATCGGCGTAGCGGTCAAGGTTGTTCGAGGACGTGCCTACATTGGCTTGGTGTACAAACACAAGGCGAACCGCAGTCAGTTCAATGTCTGAGCCGTCGTCGGCTTCTACCTCTAGACCGGCAACTTCTACATCATCTTCACCCTCACCAACTTCTTCGTTGTTGAGTGAAGAGATAAAGTTGACGTCGGTAATTGATCCCGCGCCACCTTCAAGTTCCTCTTCTTCCTCTTCTTCCTCTTCTTCAGCAGGAGCTACAGCAGTATATTTAGCCTGGGAAACAGGACCAAAATAGCCCTTGTATGCTCCGTAGGCAACGCCGTTAGCGTCTTGCCATGCTCCAACTGCAGCCTGGGTAAGAGAACCAAAATATTCAGTCTCATTGCCAGGAGAACCTGCTCCTGAAGCAGCTACAGGGTAGCCAGCGCCATTCAGATATTGCTGTAAGCATTTCACATCCGCGCCGCTCATTCCCGGGTAAAGATTCCGGGTAAAGGTACAAGCAGCGGCAGGAGTACCTGCTAATTGATCCTGTAAAGCTTCTATTTGAGCTAATAGATCAGCAATTTGATCTTCAAGCTCTTCAACTGTTGCGCCTTGAACTGGACTCATCATCAGTACCATTGACAATCCTACTATACTTACTACAATCTTTTTCATTAATTTTTTCATTTATTTTCTGATTTATTAATTAATAATTTATTTCTGTCGCGCCGACCTTTCTTGCCCGCCGAAGCTCCATCAGGAGCGAAGGCGGGTGTCTCGCGACCTTACGTAATAGTCACGAGTTTCGCGACGTTCCAATTTTAAATCTATTGATTTTGAGCAAAATTAATCCCCCCTTTCCTGTCCAAAATTCAGAAGTTCCATAAGCGCCTGGTTATAATCACCGGCTTCAAAATATTCTTTGGCTTTAGCAAAATCCTCTTGTTGGTCTTCTGTTAAAGTTCGCCCTTCTAAATCCTTAATAAGGGTCTCCAGGATTTCTACCATTTTTTGAGCAAGAGCCTTGTCTAACTCCTCATTCTCTCCTATTACTGCCCCCAGCGTTCTCACTTGCTGCTCTTTCTCTTCTAATTTTTTCACTCCACTAACTATCTCTTTTACAGCCTCTTTATTATTTTCTACTGCCAAACTCTTTGCCACGTCAGACACGCTTTCTTTATATTCGTTAATTGCTGGCGCTAAATTCTTCACTGAGTTCTTCTCGGCAATCTTAGCAAGGTCGTCTAATCGTTTCTCTGCAATGTTCAGCTCAAATTTTATTATGTTATCCTCAGAGACAAAAACTGACTGGCTCCTTTCAGTAATTTTCTTTACTGGATAGAGTAAATCGCCCGGTAGAGAATTCTGGGCAAAAATAAAAGCCCCGGATATTAAAACAAATAGGGAGGCTAAGGTAACTAAAACTGGTTTTAAATTTTTAAAATTAAGGAAACGAAATGGTGAAAGAATTTGCGCCATCGGGAAAATTTTGCCAACCGTCGGTAATAAAGATGTCAAAACAGAAGCGAAATTCTCTTTTGGTTCTTCTCTTAAAATCTGGCTTTTAGTAAGCAAAACCCAG
Source organism: uncultured Candidatus Saccharibacteria bacterium (assembly GCA_964431915.1). Classification (GTDB taxonomy): domain Bacteria; phylum Patescibacteriota; class Minisyncoccia; order Minisyncoccales; family CAZKCU01; genus CAZKCU01. The sequence continues at coordinate 6,252 of CAYSLI010000001.1, forward strand.
TCCTTTCTGGGTTGAATTTGGCGAAGTTCCTGAATTTTTTTAATAAGGTCTTTTTCAGTCATCACTTAATTTATGACGTGGAATCAACGCTTGTATTACACTTTTCTTGGTTCTCTTTTTATCCTAACTTATTTTTAAGAGTTTTTAGGGCCCGGTGAAGACTAACCCTTACTGCCCCCTCGGATTTATCAAGGATTTTAGCGATTTCCGGCACTGATAGGTCATCCAAATAATGCCAGATAATTACATCCTGATATTCCTCCTTGAGGCCAACCAAAGCCGTTCTAATATTATCGAGGTCGGAGCTCAATATGGCTTTTCCCTCTAAATCAGTTTTGGGGTCGATTATTCGGCTGTATTCAGCTGAAACAATCTTGACTTTACCCTTCTCCCGATAATGGTCAATAACCAAATTGCGGGCAATTTGATATAAAAAGGCCGGTGGATTTTCAATGTCTCTCCTTTCTTTAAAAACCTGCCAGCCTCGTAAAAAGGTCTCTGAACATAAATCCTCGGCTATTTCCTGGGAACTAACCTTAATAAAAATAAAACGGTAAATCTTATTTACATATTTGTCATAAATGCTGCTGAAAATTTTCCGTTGATTATCCATAAGATAGATAGAGACCCGTTCTCTAACAGCTGTAAGGGTAGGACATATGTCCTACCTACATTATATATATATGTCCTACCTAAGTTTCAATTAGAGGTCTGTCGGTATCAGATACCGACAGACTAATTGCTGAACTTTTGAGTTTGTAAAAAGTGTCATTTCGCTCTCCTATTCTTTCAATAAATCCTTGTTTTAGCAATTGTTCAAAATCCCTTCTGAGAGTTCTTTTGGCAACTTCGGGAAAAAATTTCTTTATTTCCCAAACCTGGGCTTTTTCTCTTTCTTTTAAAATTCCCAAAATTTTTTTCTGGCGTTCATTTACCCGAGCGGCAGCGAAGGGTGAAAAAGAGGATTTATCCTCTTTGACTGCTCTCCTTTCAGCAAAAATAGCTTTAGGACTTCTCTCGCAATCCCCTTCAGTCCGAGGGCTTAATGTGACGAGGCCTTGCTTCATTGCGTCTCTAACTTGGGTCGCTGGTACTAAGCTCCTATTAAAATTAGCCTGTGTCTTCAAATTCTCTTTTAGCTTACTATATTCTTGCTGTAATTTCAAGGTTTCGGCCGGACTAACCCAGTTTTGAACTTTTGCCACCTCAAAAAAGCTATCCAAAATCTTTAAATCTTCTAAAATTTGCAGAGAACGGTTCTCTGTTTTTTTTGAGCTTGTATTCATATATTCATACTGATTCATAATTCGTAGGAAGTTAGCTAAAATCTCATCAGCCAATTCTCTTATTTTATACCTCAAAGGTTCTTTTTTGGGGAAAAGCAAAGTCAGCTTATAAAGTTTATTAGTCAGATTTATCAAATATTCTTTATCCATATTTTGAAAATTAGGGTTCAATAGTTATGGTTAAATCATCTTTGACAACATTAGCTCCCTCTTCAATGGCCAGAGGTTCATTCCCTCCAGCCCCAGTATATCTTATCTTCAGCCATTTTAAAGTAGCTGAAGCCTGAGATTCGATAACAATTCCCTTCCAATCAGGACCCTGCTCTTCTGGCCGAGGCAACCCATCATTATTAGTATCTCCTCCGTAATCATCATCTTTCAGAGAAGTAAATATAATCGGGCTCTCTTCAGTTCCCTCGGCTATAAGATTACCTGAGGCTTCTAAATAGGCATCTTTTCTATGGCTCCAATACATAGGCGAAAGTGAACCAAATTTAATTACTGTCCCCGGCTCAATTTCTAAAGTAATATTTGAACCTATTGTAAAGAAATTTTCAATTATATATGGAAAATCTTCATTAAAGCTCCAGCTGAGATTGGTACCTTCTGGATAAGGACTACCGCTCGGGCTCATTATAATTCCATTAAGCTGATTATTTTCGCCGCTATTTCCCCGCAAAACCGGGGCACTCCCTGTTCTTACGAGAATCGGAGTCTTATTTTTGGTAAAAAAATTATTTTCAATTAAGGGAGCGGTTCCTCCGCCAACAATAATCCCAATTTGATCGCCTTCTTTACCTTCAAAGAAAGAATCTTTAATAGTGGGACTACCGCCATTTTGAATCTCAACAGCCAAAAAATCATTATCAACGAACTCTACCCCATCGATAACTGTGCTCGGAGAACTAACTAACCAAATTCCCCTTTTATTTTTTTCTAAGCGGGAATTTCTAATTGTAATTGAACTTCCTTCTTCTACTTTAATTACTCCGACATCATCTGCGTCACCGTATCTAATCAGAACATTTACTAACTCAGAATTAAGAGTGGGAGGAACCTTTGCCTCGGGGCTACCAAATAAAATCCACTTCCAAACACCGGGATAAGGAACAGTGTTATCCCCATCTTGATTGGTATCACCGCCATATTCATCGTCTAAGAATGAAGTAAAAACAATCTGCTCGCTTTCTTCTTGATCACCTGCTTTAAGGGTTCCCAAAATCCAAAATTGAGAATCAGTATTTCCTTCTTTTGGCATAAATTTTATCACCACCCCTTGCTTAATGGTTAAGGTAGCATTTTGTCCAATAATAGTGGTGCCTTGAACAATATAAGGGCTGTAAAGAGAAGTTAAGGCGAGATTCCAGTTAATGGCTGGTGGGAGAGTAATTGGCGCTTGGTAAGTAACACTATTTTTTGCTTTGGGAGTACCGAGAATTTGGTTCTGGCTATTATCCATACCATTAACAATAATCAAATTGTTATCTTGCCAGTTCTCTGAATTTTGACCCGATTCTTGGGGATTAACTCTTTCCATCGAAATATAATCAGGACTGGCTTTTCCGGCAAACCAGTTACCAGTTGGTTGATTTACAATATCTACAACATTACCTTGGCAACCCAAAGCATCATAAAGAATTAATTGACCGGGAGAACTATTATTCATTCCTATTGAATCATCCCAAATATCAACGATGCTTGCCTCAGTAGAATCTTGAATATTATTTTCTTGATTTGCGTAAATCAGATATCCGCCGGGAGGAATGATTGTGTTTTTTTTACCATCAGCTTCAGAAAAATTCAAACACTCTCCGGTATCTGCACCATCGATTGACCAATCAGCAATATCAACTCCTGAATCGCCTGGATTATAAAACTCAATCCACTCATCGCTGGCTGAGTTCTTTGTTCCCATCCAGGCAACCTCGTTGATTACCACCGATAAATTTGAAAATTCTTCATCCTGGTCATCTCCAGGCGGTAATAAACTTTCATCTACATATGCGCATCCTTGATCTTTAATATTCTGAAGTTTTACTTCTGCAATACCACTTACTCGTATTAAATCATCAATAGTGGAAAAAGGCCTTCCTTTTATAATTTCTTCTGCAATAGTTGCTCCCACTCCTGTCAACTCTTCAAGTTCTTTTTGAGAAGCAGTATTAATTTCTATTGAATTTTTTGTACATTCTTCTTTTTTAATCGATCCTGAACTACTACCTGAACCATTAATAGAGCCAGAACCAGAATCATCACTAGGACCAGCATCGCCTTCGACATAAGCACACCCTTGTTCTATTATTTTCTGTAAAGTCTTTTTGCCGATTCCACTTACTTTTATCAAATCATAAATAGAGGAAAAGGGCCTTGCCTTTATTATTCTTTGGGCTATCGCCGGCCCAACACCAATTATTTTTTGCAATTCTTTTTTTGAAGCAGTATTGATATTTACATTACAAGTGCCTCCTTCTTTTTCTTTTGTATCTTCTTTTTCTTCTAATTCTTCGATTTCTTCTTCTTGTTCTTCTTTAATGCCTTTTTCTTTGACTAATTTAACCACTTCCTGACTCATTATATCAATTCTTTCTGAAATATCATCGAGTTGTTCCTGGATTTCCTCTAAAGTTAGCTGTTTGGGTTTTTCTTCCGGCTTTGGCCCTTCTTCTACTTTTACTTCCGGCTTTATTTCTTTTTTTATCTCTTCTTTTTCTTCTGGCTTTTCTTGTCCTACTCCCTGTCCTACCTCTTGTCCTACCTCAACTGACGGTTTTTCTTTCTCAACTGTTGGGGTTTGAACCACAGCTGCCGGTGAAAAGGGATTAACTTCTGAAAAAAATGATTTTGCTTCGTTCCAAATATTGATAGCAGTTTTGGGTATGTTAAAAAGATTTTCTACTATATTTGGGGATATTCCGGTAACTTTAGTTATAATTACTTCGACATCTTTGATCGTGGTTTGTATTGGTTTTAATACGTGCCTTTCCCAAAAACTAAGGGGTTTAATACCGAAATCCGGCACCGAAGGCGGAAAATCAATTTTCATTGAAGGACTTCCAACCCATTGATAATTTTCTACTGTTCCTTGAATATCAACTATAAAGGGTGGAAGAGGGTGGGCGAGTTCGGTGTATCTACCTACTGTTCCAGTAATATTTCCTTGATTTTTTGGAATCTCTAAGTAGTCTGGAGAATAAAATCTTATCACTAATTTCCCTCTTTTAGCATCAATCGGTTTGTAGATCACAACGTATTGAAAAATCACTTCTCTTGTTCCACCTTTTTTCAAATCGTATTTAAAATTTATTGCTCCGGGAGTTACTCTAATCTCATTTTGCAATAAAACTTTCATCCCGTATTCAGTTGCTTTTTTTACGCTTTCTTTTTCTAATTCTTCCAGAAGAACAGAGGGATCTTTAGTTAAAAAAACTCTAGCTATTTTTGTTACATTTTTAATTATCCCCCAGGTAATTTCTATGGGGGCATCAATTAAAAGATGGTTTAATGCCTGCACCCTAACTGCTCCTCGCATAATGTTAGGCACTGCCATCTTTTCAGCTGTAGCATAAGGAGAAGCTACTCGATTCATCCATTGAGAATTGAACAAATTAATCAAAGAATGGATTAAACTCTCAACTTTCCTAGCAGGTAATTCAAGGTATTTTCCAGCCTCCCTCGGAGTAATATTTTCAAATTCATCTGCTAAGCTAATTTTTGGAAAAACCAAAAAAACCGCTATAGAAATTAGCAGAAAAATAGATAAAAATCGTTTACTTGCCCCATTAGAAAATAATTTTCTAATGGGGTTTTTTAAATAATTTTCCATTAAAAAATTGATGAAATATCAATTTTCTTTATTAAATTGTTTTTTTTGTTTTGAAAGAACTGCCTCTCTATAGCCGAGGTCGCTTTATTTATTTAAAAGAGCTAATTTACCCCGTTAGAAAAATCTTCTAACTAGGATTAATCGAAATTGTTTCTAAAAATTTATCAAATTCTTGAATACATTTATCTTTATCGTCAGGACCCCAAACAGCAGAAAAACCATATACTTTATTATCCATTGGAATAGAAATCGATACGCCAACGCCAGATCCCTCTTCTTGTGTATCAAAAATACTTTTCAAAGCAGGATACTTCTTTACAGTAGTTTCTTCAAAACTTACAGATTTCATGCCCATTAAAGCATAGGAATAATTTGCTTTTATTTTTATATCGACAAAATTCAATTTTTCATAGGCTACGCTAGCTTGGATTCTACATCCCTTTTTTAAAGGTAAAACTAATTTTCCTTCTTTCCAACTAGCCTCTAAATCAGGGGGACTAAAATCAATTGCTCCTTCCTCAAACTCTATCTTCTCCACTTCCCATCCCTCCGGAACTTCTACTTTTAACCCTGCCTTTTTGTTTTCTACAATTTTTCCTTCGGTAGTTTCTTTAATCATGTAATCTTCCGGGCTTCCTTTTATTTCTCTTGTTTGCCACCACCAAAAAACTCCTCCAGCAATAATGAGGAGCGAAATAATAATTAGAAAAATAATAATTTTTTTTCTTTTCCACATAAAATATAATATTTTTCCTATTCTATCAATCCTTAAAATACTGTCAAACAAGAAAACTGTGAAAAACTCAAATTTACTCGGAATAGGCTCCCGATTTAGGATTTATTCGAGAGAAAATTTTTGAGTTTTTTCTAAAAAGCTTTTCAACTCAACTTTATTAAAAACTCGTGCTCTTACAAAATTCCGAAAAACTTCCGAACTCTCTAAAATTTTGTTTAAAAATGAGGAATTAATTAACCAAGAAAAATTTTCTTTTCCTAAATAATGAGGATAGCTTGACCAAGGATATCTTTCTAAAAAATCCATAACTTTTTGAGGGTTAGAAATACCTTGAACTTTCCAATTAAACTCCACTATATCTACTGGATTTAAATGAATATAATTAGTTACAATTAATAACTGATTTTCGGTTTGAATATGAACAGCCTTAAATGGCCGTTGGAATAAAGATCCGAATCTTTGATATTTCTTATTAAAATAACTAGAATAACCTCCCATTTTTTGAATAAATAAAGAAATTCCCTTGTCTACAATTTGACGAACTAATAAATGAATGTGATTCGGCATTAAACAAAAACCTAAAATCTCAATTAATAAATTTCTTATTTTTTTTTCTTTAACTTCTTTAAGCAATACCGGGAAGTTGTCCCGAAGGATTACCGGGATAACTTCCCGGTAGGATGGATCACGAACAACTATTTCTTCATCATTAAATTTATATAAATTAAAAAGATATCTTAAATAATCTTTTTCTTCTAAAAAAGTTTTCTGACTAGCGATTCCCCTTACAATCACATGGTAAATTTCTCCATTAATAAATTGAGGATGTTTTATTGGCATAATTTTTATCCGGCCGGGATGCCACCGGGATGTCTTCCCGGTTCTATTTTATACTTTAACTTTACAAATCCTGAAATAAAAAAACAACAGCCGAAACTGTGGAAAACTCAATCTATTGATTTACGAAATCAATAGAGACTTATTGTGTTGCTTAATCGCCACGCCTATGAAATTGACTTTTTTATTTTTTGTGATATATTTAAATCAAGAGGGATATAACTTTTTCAAATAAGTTCATATTTAAATAAGTCCGTAAATTAAAAATTTAATATTGAAAGTGAGGGAGAAAATGAAAAAATATGCCTTAAGAGTTTACAATGAGCTTACCCTATATTTTGAAAAAGAGAGCTTGCGTAAAGGAGATGAAATTATCCTTAAAAGAAGCCAAGTGAAGAACTGGAGAAAGGATACCAAAGCAATAAACAAACTCTTCTTGAAGAAAGGCAAAAGCGAAAAAATAAGAGATAGAAATGTAGACAATTATGAGATGAAGTTTATGGTTGGAGAAGGAATTGGTTTCAGAGCGCTTGAAAGTGATTTAGGTTCATACCAAGGATTTAGTGCCTCAGTGCTTCCATTCTTTGTCTAAAATTGTATAAAAAAAGGTCGAGATTAGAATTCTCGACCTTTTTTACATTTGAAGCTTTTATATTAAAGTGTTTGAGATTAAAAGCCGGCGAATTGTCTAATTTTTGAGATGGGGAGGGCTGTGGCTTTTCCTTCTTTATCAATCATATTTAGCCCCAGGGCATTGCCTTCGATATTAAATAAGGGGCTTCCCGAAAGAGTACTTTTTTCAAAGATGTTGGTTTCAATAGAATTTTCATCAAAAGTTTTGACAATTCCTTCATTTACTGCTTTTTTAGGAACTTTTCCTTTTTCAAAAATTATAGCCACCAGAAAAACTCTCTCCCCCAACCTTATTTTTTCTAAATCAACAAATCCAGTAGCGGGCAAATTAGTCTCCTCGATTTTTATCAAAGCTAAATTTTCTTTTAAATCTCTCTTTAAAATTTGAAATGGGAGTGACTTCCCCTCCCAAAAAAAAGTGGTATCTGAACCTGAAGGAACTAAATCAGCCAGGGTCACTACCAGGCCGTCTGAGGAAACAATCAATCCTGAACCTTCCAAAATTGCCCCTGTTTTTGTTTTTGTCTTCACTCCGACCACCGCCTTCTCTACTTTTTCAATACCATTTCTTAAAGCAACATTTTCTTCAACTACAATTTCTTTTTTTTCGGTAACATAAATCGGAGCCTGTTCAAGCCGGTATTGATAAAAAAGAGGCCTTTCCACGAAATAAGGCCAGAAAATTTGATCGGCGAAAATTCCCCCGACCATTCCAATAACAAAGATGGTAATAATTTTAAAAATATTTTTCAACATTTCAAATCTTAAACAGTAACTTTTTCTCTTTGGGATTTAGTTCTAACTAAGTCTTTTGGAGTCAGAAATTTAATTTTATCCTCTTCAAGATCAATCACCACTCTTTCTCCCTCTTTGACTTGACCAGAAACTATTTTTAAGGATAAAGGGTCGAGAATCAATCTCTGGATTACTCTTTTTAAAGGCCTTGCTCCCAAACTTTGGTCAAAACCTTTCTCTGCTAAAAGTTCTTTGGCAGAATCTGTAATCTTAATTTCAAGTTTTTTATTTTTCAGACGTTCTTCAACCTTTAAAAGTTCAAGCTCAACAATTTTTTTAATTTCCGGTTTTCCAAGATAATTAAAAATAATAATTTCATCAATTCTGTTTAAAAATTCTGGACGAAAATTTTCTTTTAGAGCCTCCTGCACTTTTTCTTTCAGGAATTCTTTTTGGGAGGAATCTTCTTTATTCCCCAAAAATCCCAGAGTTCCCATCTTGGCAATATATTCTGAACCAACATTTGAGGTCATAATTAAAATTGCATTTTTAAAGGAGGCCACCCTGCCCTTGGCATCAGTCAACCTTCCATCTTCAAAAATCTGAAGTAAGATATTGAAAACTTCAGGATGAGCTTTTTCAATTTCATCAAGCAAAATTACGCTATAAGGCCTTCTTCGAATTTTTTCAGTCAGCTGGCCTCCTTCCTCATACCCAACATAACCGGGAGGAGAACCTATCATTTTTGAAACAGTGTGTTTCTCCATATATTCTGACATATCCAATCTGACCAGGGCATTTTCATCATTAAATAAGAATTCAGCCAAAGCTCTGGCGGTCTCGGTCTTCCCTACTCCGGTCGGACCCAAAAACATAAATGAACCCAAGGGTCGCTTTTCCTCAGAAATTCCTGCTCTCGAGCGCCGAATAGCATTAGAAATTGCCAGAATTGCCTCTTTTTGACCAACTACCCGCCGAGAAATAATTTTCTCCATCCTTTCCAGTTTTTTGGCTTCTGCTTCCAAAAGTCTAGTTACTGGTATTCCTGTCCAGCGAGAAACAGCCTGGGCAACATTCTCTTTTGATACCTCTTCTTTTAAAAGAGGCCGATTTTTTTGAAGACGGGCTAATTTTCTTTCCTCCCGCTTCAGCTCTTTCATTAAATCTGGAATTTTCCCATATTTTATTTCAGCCATTTTTTGAAGATTAGCTGCTGCCTGTTCTCTTTCAAGCCCGAAGCGAGCCTCTTCTATCTCTTTTTTCAGATTTTTAATTTTGGTAATGGTTTCTCTCTCTGATTTCCACTTTGCCTCAATTTCTTTTGCCTTTTCTTTTAAATCGGCTAACTGGCGGGGAATCACCTTTTTTCTTCGAGTTTCTTTCTCATTTTTTATTGCTTCCCTTTCAATTTCCAATTTTTGAATTTCCTTTTTTAAATTATCTAATTCAGCTGGCTCTGACTCAATTTCTAATCTTAAAGAGCTCATTGCCTCATCCATTAGGTCAACGGCTTTATCTGGCAGAAACCTGTCAGTAATATATCTGGCAGCTAATTGGGCGCAGTCCTCCAAGGCTGAATCTGTTATCTTTACCCCGTGATGTAATTCATATTTTTCTTTAATTCCTCTTAAAATCAAAATTGTATCCTCAATTGAAGGTTCAGTAACATAAATTGGCTGAAACCTTCGTTCGAGCGCTGGATCTCTTTCAATATATTTTTGATATTCTTTCAAAGTAGTAGCTCCAATGGCTCTTAGTTCTCCTCGGGATAGAGCTGGTTTTAAAAGATTTGAGGCGTCAATTGCTCCTTCGGCCGCCCCGGCCCCTACTAAGGTATGAAGTTCATCAATAAATAAAATATATCTGCCCGAGGCCCGATTGATTTCTCTAAGTAGAGCTTTTACTCTATTCTCAAATTCTCCACGATATTTTGTTCCAGCTACTATTGCCCCTAAATCCAGAGCGATAATCTCTTTTTCCTTAATGCTTTCCGGGACATCCCCCTTGACAATTCCCTGAGCCAGACCTTCAACGATAGCCGTCTTCCCAACTCCGGCTTCTCCAATCAAAACTGGATTATTTTTTGTTCTCCGGGAAAGAACTTGCATAAGTCTGCGAATTTCTGTTTCCCGGCCAATCACCGGGTCAAGTTTCCCCTGGCGGGCAAGGGAAGTTAAATTTCGGGCATATTTTTCAACAACCTGATATTTTGATTCCGGCTCAGGGTCAGTAATTCTTTGACCTCCTCGAATCTCAGCTAAAATTTTCAAAGCAGTTTCATAATCTAATTTACCAAGCTCCAAGGTTGCAGTTCCCCCTGACTGCAAAAAGCTGGCTTTTTGCAAAATCTCTTTGGCTTTTGTCTCAGTAACAAGTAAGGCTAAAAATAGATGCTCAACTGAAATAAATTCATCGCCCATCTTCATTGATTCTTGTCTGGCTCGGTCAAGGACTTTAGCCATATCCTGAGTTAAATAAAATTGTCCAAAGGTTTTGGGGGTAACAATTACCGAGATTTTATCTAAAGCTGATTTTGTTTTTCTTTTTAATCCCTCAATATCAACCCCTAATCTCTGAAGCAAATTTAAAACCACACTTCCTTCCTGGGAAAGCAAGGCATATAAAAGGTGTAAGGCATCTATCTGCTGCTGACCTTTTTCCTGGGCAATATTTTGAGAAGAAAGTATAGTTTCTTGGGCTTTGTGAGTAAAGTTAATACCGTTCATATATTTTAATTTTAGAAAGAAATTTAAAAAAAATCAAGCCCACAAGGAAACCTTGTGGGCCACAATTGGTTTTGGTGCCGGGGGACGGGTTCGAACCGCCGCCTTCTCGGATGTTTTCCAAGATGCTCTTCCACTGAGCTACCCCGGGTACACTACCTTAGAAATGGCAAGGTGCTATATGAAAAAATCTGGTCGCTTGGCCAGATTTATTGTTGTTATATTATATTTTTTTTCGAAGTTTAGCCAATAAACCTAACCAAGCGACGGTTTCGAAACGACGACTAAAAGAAGCGTAACGGTTAGGTTTATTCGTTTTCCCATAATCTTTAATATATAACGAAAAAATATCTTTTTTATTACACCCCGTTAGAAAAATTCCTGTTAAGGAAATCCTCTATTCGCTTCTTTCGCCCAAAATAACTTCGACAATCTTTTCCTGATTATTCCTCAAAATCTTCAACACCACTTTATCTCCCGGATTATATTTGATTATGATTTTTGCCAAAGAATTCTCGGGAGTAATTTTTTCGCCCGCAAATTCTAAAATTATATCTCCTTCTTTTAAACCAGCATCTTGGGCAGCTGAGCCCGGGGTAATGGCTGGCTCTCCTCGTTCCCCTCGAATAATCCAGGCTCCATAATTTACTGGTAAATTATTTTCAAGCTGAATTTTTTCAGTAATTAAAACATATCTGATTCCTAAAAATGGATAGACAATTTTCCCAAAAGCCTTAACCTGCTCAATTGCCCTTTTGGCTTTATTAATTGGAATAGCAAAACCAATATTTTCAGCCTCTAAAGCCATAGCCGTATTAATTCCAATTACCTCCCCTCTTAAATTTAAAAGGGGTCCCCCGGAATTTCCTTTGTTAATTGCTGCATCCGTCTGGATAACATCTTCAATTGTCTCTATTATTCCACCGCCGGTAGCTGTAACAGTCCGGCCAAGCCCGGAAATTACTCCTACTGAAACAGTATTTCGAAACTCTCCCAAGGCATTACCAATGGTAATAACTGTCTGGCCAATTTGCAATTTTGAAGAATCACCGAGTTTTACTACTTTAAAGGACTCGTCAGTTTTTTCAATTTTAATTATTGCCAAATCCTGAACAGGATCCCTTGCCAAAACTTTAGCTGGAAATTTTCTGCCATCATTAGTTAAGACGGTGTAATCAGCCTCTTCATCTAAAACAAGATGGCGATTGGTTAAAATCATTCCCTCAGAAGAAATAATAAAACCAGTCCCTCCTCCAATCTCTCTTTTTTCAATTCCTTTTTGGCGATATTGGGGAATTTGAAATTCAAAAGGGCCTGGCCCAAAAAACTCTTCGTAATATTCTTCAATTATGGGAAGATCTTTACTAATAATGATTGAGACTACGGACGGAGAAACTTCATTAACCGCTGAAATTATCTTCTCTTCTTGAGAGGTTTGGGGTAAATATTCTCCGATTGATTCCTGGCCAGGGATAGTTTGCTTTTCAAGCTCTAGTAATCCAAGTTGAGGAAACTCAATTTTTAGTTTTTGAAGATAATCCTTTATTTCAGAATAAAAATAACTGCTAGAAAGAGTGCCAGCTAAAAACCCAAAAGAAGAGGAGAAAAAAATAGTTAAAATTATAATCCAGAAAATTCGGTTTTTCAGAAATTTCGGCCAGGAAATTTTTCTTTGCCCATAAACTTTTAAATTAGAGAGGATTTTTAGCATTTTAAATTTTAGTAATTTGTACATTGACATATGAATTATTTTAGTTTGTTTTTTTGGTTTTTTGGATAGTGCCCAAACCTATATCTAAAAATATCTGATTTAATTGGTCCCAAAAACAACATGTAAATTCCGGCTAAAAGATATTTTAGATAAGTTTTAAATCTTCCGTCTTTTTTAAATCTCCTGCTTGAAGTCAAAACTGGTTTAGTTTTAATAAAACCAAATTTGCCAATTTTGGCAGCTCGTTGAGCAAAATCATGATCCTCGCCAATTTTTATTTCTTCATTAAACCCGCCAATTTTTCCAAAAATTTCTCTTTTAACTAAAACAGAATTAGTGGCAAGGCTAAAAAATCTTTGAGTCAATTTAACAAAAAAATTGTATCCACCATAAATTAATTTATCAATCCAATTTCCATTCGGATAGATAGGAAAAGAAGCCACTCCTAATTTTCTTTTTTTAAATTCGGAAAGAAAATTTTTAAGAAAATTTTCTGGTAATAAAAGAGCATCGGCATCGATAAATAAAAATAGCTCTCCCCTGGATGCTTTTGCTCCCTCATTTCTTCCTCTAGCCGGAAGTCCACCTTTTGTTATTTTACAGCCGTATTTTTTGGCAATTTCTATCGTTCTGTCTTTTGAGTTGGCATCAGCAACAATTATTTCGTAATCTCCGTTGAAATTTTGCTTCTTAATTGATTCCAATAATAAAGGTAAATAATCTTCTTCGTTAAAGGTTGGAATAATGATACTTAATTTCATTTAAAATAATTTTCTTGCCTCGTCCCAAATTTCTGGCTCATTTTGTTTTACCTTTAGCCAATACCACCATTCAGCTCCCCAGAGATAGAATTCTTTTAGTCCGGTTCTTTTGGCATATTCAACATTTTTTTTAAATTGTTCTAAATCCATTGTCTTTTCTTGCTCTTTTAAGGGTGAATCGTATAAAAGTTTCGGCCCCCAGGGTTCAGCCTGAAGTTCAGCTACAATAACTTCTTTGTTAGCTATTTTTTTAACAATTTGAGCCTTTCGCCAATAAAAAACTGGGCGGAGAGGATATTTAACATAGATACCGGTTTTATGGAACCTGGCTAAAATTTTCTGCAAAAAACTCGGGTAGGTAAACCAGACTTTTCTATAAAGGGTTGTTCCAACAATATCACCAAATTTTGCTGATAGCAGCCAGGGCGTAAACTCGCCACTTTCGGTTAGAATTATCGGTCTTTTTTGGGGGTCAAGCGATTTTACTAAATTTACCTCTTTTTTCAGAAATTCTCTATCAACCCAGGGGCACTGACCAAAGGGAAAAAAGGATTCATTTTCTACCTGCCATCCTTCTATCGAGCTGGAATCTCGATAGCGCAAGACAAATTTTTCAAGAAGAGCCAAAATTCTTTCTTGCTGCTGAGATTTTCCTAAATTTTTTGCCCATTCAGGAATATGGCACTCTGGCCAGCGGGGAACTTTCATCCCTATTATTAAAAGAGTTTTAGCCCCCCGTTTTTCAGCTTCGGCTATCTGCCAATCTAAATCGTCAAAATTATATTCTCCTTCTCCTGGCTCAATTAAATCCCAATGGGTAACAATTCTCAAATTCTTTGCTCTTAAATCATCGAGTAAAGCTAAATAAGTTTCTTTCCAATCAAGACCTAAATCTTTGGCATGTTTCTGGGAAAAAGTTACCCCGAAGATTATTTCTTCTGCCTGAGGCGGCGAACCTACAAAAAAGAAAAGAAAAACAATAGAAACAGTAACTAAAATAAAAAATATAATATAAAACATAATCTTTTTAACCATATATCAAGCCCATGAAATGGGCGCAGATGAAGATGAACCTTTAGATTCATCGGCTTGCTAATAATACCAATCCCCCTCCAATTAGTAAAATTGCGATAATTTTTTGGAGAAGGAATTTTCTTGAAATTTCCTCTTTTAAGATTTTAGGGAATTTTAAAGATATTAAAGTGGCAAAAATTAATAAAAAAACATATTGGATTCCTTGAAGAGAATTGATTATCGCCACATAAACCAAGGGGGCTAAAAAGATTGCCCAGTTTTGCAAGATACCGGCTCCAGCTCCCATAGCTTGGTTTGAAAGAAAAATTCCAATGGTTTTCTTTTTAAAACTAATTTTTTTCTTAAAAATTTCCTCTCTAATTTCCTTAAATAAAAGAAAGAAAGAAATAGCCATCAGGAATCCGCCAATTCTTATCCAAATAAAACCTGACCAAAACGGCTGGGCTAAATAAACGTATTTGGTTAAAACAAAAGATAAGGCTAGAAAAAAAGCAGCAATAGTAGAAATTTGGAGACTTTTAAAGGAAATTTTTTTGCTTCTTTCATAAGTAATTAAAATACTTCCCAAAATAAGCAAAATAAAAGCCAAAAATTCAAAATAGCCAAGAGCTTCTTTCCCCCTTGAAAAAACATAAATTAGTCCCAGGGTAAAGAGAGGTAAAATCCCTCCAATTGCCGGCACCACTCGAGAAGCCTCAAAATCTCGCAAAGCCTTATAAAACCAGAAAAGGCCATAGATAAAAATAGCTCCAGCCAAAAGGCTTAAAATAATCTGGCTTGGTTGAGGAACAGAAAAACCGACAAAGGGAGCAAGAAATAAAACTAAAACTCCTAAAATTCCAACATAAAAAATATAAACTTTAGGGTTAGGAATAGGGCCGACTAAAAGATATTTATCTACCAAAGAGACAATTGCTAAAATGAAATAAGCTGAAATTGCAATTAAAATCCAGGACATTTCTTAATTATATTTTTTATATTAAAAGTTGCCAATTTTTCTCCTTCAATAAATCCCTCCATCGCCATCTCTGCCAGAAATCCTCTACTCAGCCAGTTAAAAAGCCATTCTCTTGTATAATTTGGATTTCCTTGTAAGATTCCAAAACCGGATTTTAAAAGCCACCTCATATTAAATTCCTCTTGCGAGCCAACGGGCGGCGCAACAATGATAGGTAGACCCAAAGCAGAGTAAAAAGAAAGTTCCGACGGTTTTGTCCATAAAATATCAGTTTTTCTTAAGGCCAGATTAAATTTTTGAAAATAGCTTTCAATCTCTCTTTCAAAGATTATCTCAATGTTTTGTCCTAAATAACCTTCTAAACCTAATTTTTCGATACTCTTTTTAAAATATCCTTTGACTTTTTCTCTAACACCAGCTGACAAAATTATTTTCAATTCGTCATCTTTGATTTTTTTAGCTAAAGCATTTACAATTTTAATTCCAATTTCTTTTTGAACACCGGCTCCACCAACAGAAAACATTAATGTTAAAGGATGGTCAGATTTTTCGGGCAGTTTCCCCAAATTTTCTTCAATTAAGACCTGATACTTTTCAAAATATTTTCTCTGAGGATCTAAATTTAAAAGCCGATTTCTCAAATCCTCTTTTAAAATTTCCCTATTTTCTCCCCCAATATTTTCCAGGGGCAAAGGATATCCTGTCAAAAAAATATTCTCTTTTTTTACACCATAGAGTTTTAATCTTTCAACCACTCTTTCGGTCGGAGCAAAATATTTGATTTTGCTTTCTTTTGGCTTTGAAGGAGCCCAGCTCCGGGAAATGTCGGCATCACAAACAATGCAGAAAATTTCACCGGGATAATTAAAAATTTCGGCCACAAAAGCTGGAGTAAAAAAAGTAGAAATGAGGGGAAAATTCCTTTTTAATTTTTTATTTTTAATTTTTAATTTCTCAACAAAATCCCTTCCCCATCCTTTTTTTATTAAAGAATAGTTTTGTTTTAACTGAAAATTAGGTTTTGATAAGTCTCTTTTTGGATAGAAACTTAAAATTTTTTGAAAAGTATTAAAAATAGCAAAAACCAGATTTCCAAGGAGAGGAGTTCTTTTAAAATTAGAGATAAATTCATAAAATTTTCTGGTAGTTTCCCAAATCACCCTGTCTTTTTTGGGAATTCCTTGATAGTCATTAGCATTAATAATTTTCTCCTCATAAGCCAGATTTTTAAGAGGATAAGCCGTCCTCTGGTGCCCATAACCCATATTGACTGAAATTAACCAAACCTTTTTAGTCATATCTTTTATTCTATCTTATTTTTTAATAGTTTAAAAATTTTAATTTTCGTTTCTCTTGTAATCGCCAAACAAAATAGCCCAAAATTAAATAAGAAAGTACCAGCCAAATCCAATGGATGTTTCCTAAAGTTAAAGAAGCAAAAGGAATACTCGAGAACCAATCTACTATTTTTGCCAGATAAGTTAATAACAACCAGGCCGGCCAAGAAAGAATAAAGCCCAAAGGTTGAAAAATTATTCCAGACAAGCCAAAAATAAATCCTGAAACCATAATAACTGGCAGTAAAGGAACAATTAAAATATTAGTAATTGGAGCTATTAAAGAAATTCTCCCGAAATTATATATCAAAATTGGCAAAGTAAAAACTTGAGCAGATAAAGTCATGGCTGCTATGTTTTGAAGCGTGGGATTTTTTAATAAAATAGTTGAGAAAAAATAATAACGAAAATTATAAAGATGATAGACAAATTTTTTAGCATTTTTTGGCGGTGGAGATGAAATCCAATTTCTGAAAATAGGAATCAAATAAATTATTCCCATTACGGCCAAAAATGAGAGTTGAAATCCAACATCTGATTTTAAAAGTAAAGGATTTGCAGCTAACATTACTGTTGCTGCCATAACTATGGCTCGAGAACCCGAAGACAATCTCCCCAATTTTTGGCCCAAAAGAAAAAGTCCACCCATTATTCCGGCTCTAATTGCCGAAGCTGGCGCCCCAACCATAATAATAAAAAGCGAAAGCAAAATTATAGAAAAATAAAAAGCTTGGCCTCTATATAATCCCAAAGCAATCCCTAAATACATTAAAACCCCAGAAAGAATCATAATATGCATACCGGAAATCGCCGTAATGTGCCTCACCCCAGCAATATTTAATTTTTGTTTTAAATCTTCTGAAATCTTTCTTTTATCGCCCAAAATCATCGCCCCTAAAATCGAACTCTGGGGCGGAGAAAGATTCTGATAAATGCTTTCTCTTAATTTATTTTTTAAATTAAGAATTTTAGCATAGATAAAATTCCCCTGCCCTTTCTCAATTAATTCAATTTTGGGAAAATTTACTACTGAATAAATTCCTTCTTTAGATAGGTAATCTTTGTAACTGAAATCTTTAAAAATCTTTGGAGCTTCTAACTTTCCAGTAATTTTTAATTTATCTCCGTATTGATATTCAGGATATCTCCAAGTGGTAACCAGGACCCTTGCCTCGATCTGACGAGAAGTGTTCTCGTGAGATATCTCTTTGACTTTAATTGTTAATTTAATGCTTTTCTCTCTTATATCTGGCTCTTTTGCGATAGTTCCAATTAAAGTAAGTTCTTCGCCTAAATCATTAAATTTTCTCAATTCGTTATTCTTAATTCCTAATTCGGCTATTTGGTAGCGCCAGATTCCAAAAACCAAAAACAAAAGACAAAAACCAATTATAACCGCTTTTTTATATTGCCGAAAAATCGATATTAAAATTAGTCCTGAAGTTAACCCCAGCCATAGAAAAATTATGGAGGGGGCGAAAAATGAATTTAAAAAAATTCCTCCAATGAAGGAAAGACAAAAATAAAGAAGGATTTTTGAGGCAGTCATTATTTAATGTTGTCTCATCTGACAGGCTTCAAAAATAAGGAGATTGCTACGAGTCCGGGGCTCGTAGTTATCTAATTTGGCAGGTTTCAAAAAAAGGAGAAATGGCTTTTTGGATTTCTAATAAATATTTTTCAGGATAGGGTTTTATTTTTTCAAAGGCAGGGTCAAGAGTTTTTTCCGGCCGGAAACTCTGAAAGTAGTATCTTTTGGCGCCCCTAATCCATTTTGCTATTTCAATGACATCTTCTTTTTTATGCAAGGCAGGAACAATAGTGGTTCTAAATTCGTAATCTACCTTTCCCTCTTTTAAAATATCAATACTCTCCTGGATTTTCTTAATATCGACTTTCACCCCGACAAACTCACTATATCTTTCTTTGGGTCCTTTAATATCCATTGCCACATAATCTATTAAGTTTTTATCAATTAACCTTTTTAGCATTTTTGGATTGGAACCGTTGGTATCAAGCTTAACTAAATATCCTAATTCTTTAATCTTTTTTATAAATCCTGGTAAATCTTTATTTATAGTCGGCTCACCTCCGCAAATTACAACTCCTTCTAGCAATCTCTTTCTTTCTTTTAAAAAATTAAAAAAGTAATCTATAGAAATCTTTGGCTGGTTTTTTATTTTTTCTGGCAAAACCAATTCTGAGCTATAACACCAGGGACATCGGAAATTACAGCCACAAAGAAAAACAGTGGCCGCCAAGCGGCCAGGAAAATCAATAAGAGTTAATTTTTGAAGACCACCAATTTTCATCATTTACCAAGTTTTTATTTATAAAAACGCAGGTGAAGATGAAGATTTATCTTCATCGACTTACTAATTCGCCTTTGGCGCTTTAAATTCTTTTCTATCTTTGAATTCCTGCTGCTTTCCAACATTGAATTGTGATACAGGTCTTAGGTAGCCGACGATCCGAGTATAAACCTCACAAGGCTGTTTAATTGTGCATTTTGGGCAGAAAAAATGCTCGCCTGCCAAATAGCCATGAACCGGGCAAATTGAAAAAGTAGGAGTTAGAGTAATATAGGGTAGGCGAAATTTTTCAAAAACTCTTTTAATTAAACTTTTCATAGGTTGAATATCAGAAATTCTTTCTCCTAAAAAGAGGTGTAAAACCGTACCACCTGTATAGGAACACTGTAATTTATCCTGAAGTTTCAATGCTTCAAGAATATCGTCGGTATAGTTAACAGGTAATTGGCTCGAATTTGTATAATATGGTGTCTTTTTCGTCCCAGCAGTAATAATATCTGGATATTTTTCTTTATCTTTTGAAGCTAGACGATAAGCGGTTGATTCAGCTGGTGTAGCTTCTAAATTATAAATATTCTCGGTCTCTTTTTGATATTTCACTAATTTTTTTCTCATAAAACTCATAACTTCCAAGGCAAATTTTCTTCCTCTTTTTGAACCAATATCTTCACCAATGAAATTCAAAAGGGCTTCATTCATTCCGATTAGGCCAATAGTTGAAAAGTGATTACTCCAATAATTATCTCTCATTTTTTTAATTCCGGATAGATAATATTTTGAATAGGGGTACAATCCCTTTTCAATAAAGTTTTCAATTGTCTTTCTTTTAATTTCTAAACTCTCTCTGGATAGGTCCATCATTTTCCCTAATCTTTCAAAAAACTCTTTTTTTGTTTTTGACAAATAACCAATTCTTGGCAAGTTAATGGTTACCACGCCAATACTTCCGGTAAGTGAACCCGAGCCAAACAATCCTCCCCCACCGCGGTTGGAAAGTTCCTTCAAATTTAACCTAAGCCGGCAGCACATTGATCTCACGTCAGAGGGATCCATCTCAGAATTAATATAATTGGCAAAATAGTTTGTACCGTATTTTGCTGAGGCTTTAAAAATTGGATCAAAAGCTGGGTCATTCCAGGGAAAATCTTTAGTAATGTTTATAGTCGGGATAGGAAAATGAAAAGGCCTTCCTGATTTATCTCCTTCTAACATTGTTTCATAAAGAGCTTTATTAAACATCTTCATTTCTTCTTCAAATTCTCCATAGGCTTCTTTTTGGGGTTTACCTCCAATAATTACTGGCTGTTTGGCAAAGGCTGGAGAGGGTTCTAAGTCTAAGGTAATATTAGAAAAAGGGCACTGAAATCCAACCCGAGTAGGGATAGCCATATTGAACAAAAATTCTTGCATCGCCTGTTTTACTTGTTGATAGTTTAAGCTATCATAGCGAATAAACGGAGATAAGAGAGTATCGAAATTTGAAAAAGCAATTGCACCAGCGGCCTCCCCTTGAAGCGTGTACATGAAATTCACTACTTGGCCCAGAGCTGCTCGAAAATGTTTTGCTGGTTTCGCTTCTATTTTTCCTGAAACCCCGCCAAATCCTTTAAGCAAAAGGTCGTATAAGTCCCAGCCTACGCAGTACGGGCCCAAAGTGTCTAAGTTGTGAATGTGCAAGTCTCCGCCTTCATTCGCTTCCCTGATTTCCTTTGAATAGATTTTATTTAGCCAATATTTTTTAACAATGTAAGAAACTCCGTAATGATTCAGTCCTTGTAAAGAAAATGCCATATTAGCATTTTCCTGAACTTCCCAGTCTAATTTCTCTAAGTATTGATCAACTCTATCTACCGCTTCTTCAGCTACCATTGTTGCTTCCCTTATTCTTCTTCTCTGTTCTCTATATAAAATATAGGCCCTGGCAGCTTCAACCAGGTCTTCTAAAATTAAAACTTCTTCTACAATATCCTGGATTTGCTCAACCTGGGGAATTTCTGCTTTCCTGAAACGGCGATTTAAAATTTTGACTACTCTTTTGGAAACTTTTTTCGCCAGCTTTCCGTCGCCCTGGCCAGAAGATGTTAAGGCTTTAAAAATCGCCTCTTCAATTCTGGCTTGGTCAAATTCAACAATCTCTCCATCTCTTTTTTTAACTTTTGTGATTTTATTTTGAAGCATTATTGTATTTTACTCCAACAAAAAATCCCGTCAACCCGGGATTAAAGCCAAGACCTGTGGAAAACTTCAAACCTCAAAACCCAGTAGCAATTACAGTTACTTTTATTTCTCCTTTTCTTAAAATTTCCGACTGAACTGCCCCAAAAATTACTTTGGCATCCGGAGATACGTTCCCAGTAATAACCTTGGCTGCCTCATCTATTTCAGAAAGACTGATATCTCGGTCTCCGCTGATATTAAATAAAACTCCCTTAGCTCCGATTATCGATGTATTAAGTAAGGGCGAACTAATAGCAGATAAAGCAGCAGCTGTCGCTCTTTTTTCCCCTTTGGCCTTGCCTATCCCAAATAAAGCTGACCCTGAATTTTCCATAATTGCTTTAATATCAGCAAAATCAACATTAATAATTCCCGGAAGAACAATTAAATCGGAAATCCCCTGGACAGCTTGCCTTAGTATTTCATCACAGACCCAAAAAGCATTCAAAACTGAAGTTTGGGGGTCTAAAATTTCCAGCAGTCTATCATTCTGAATAGAAATTAAGGTATCAACTTTTTCTTTTAACTTTTTTAAGCCACTTTCAGCAATCCTCTGGCGAAAAGCACCTTCAAAAGAAAAAGGTTTGGTTACAATGGCAATCGTTAAAGCCCCAGTTCCTTTTGCTATCTGGGCAACAATTGGCGCTGCCCCACTGCAAGTCCCTCCACCAAATCCTCCAGTAATAAAAATCATATCTGAACCTTTTAAAATTTCTGAAATTTCTTCTTTATTTTCTTCGGCAGATTTCCTTCCGATTTCCGGATTCATTCCTGTCCCCAATCCTTTGGTTAAATTTCTACCAATCCGAAGTTTCAAATGGGCTCTGGTTTTTTTTAAATCCTGGGCATCGGTATTTATGGCAATCAAATCTACCCCCTTAATTTTACATTTCATCATTCTCGATACGGCATTTGAACCAGAACCGCCAACGCCCACTACTTTAATTTTAGTATTTGATTTCATGGAATAAAAATTTTAAATATCTTTTTAAGTTTTGCTCCAATTCCTTCTCCGAAATTAAAACCAGATACACCTCTTTCGGTTTCGAGATCAACTCCTCTAAGAACTAAACCACAAACTGTAGAGAAGGAAGGATCTTCCTGGGGAGGAAAAAATCCCAGGGGGAATCCAATCCGACAAGGAAGTTTTAATTCTTTTTTAGCAATATCAGTAATTTTGGGCAATTTTGCCCCTCCCCCGGTTAAAACTATTCCGGCCGGAAGAAGACTTGAGCGAGAAATTTTTTTTAATTCTTTATTAACCTGATCAAAAATTTCCGAAACCCTAGCCTCAATAATTTCTACCAGGTTTTTTTGAGAAAAAACCAGGGGTTCTGGCAAAAACTCCCCTTTGATTTTTTCTTTTTTTCTGGTTTTATGAAACAAGCAAGAGCCAAATTCTAATTTAATTCTTTCAGCCGTATCAATATCGGTTCTGAGACCAATGGCAATATCTGATGTAATATTAGCAGATCCAATTGGAAATATGGCCGTATGAATTAAATCTTCCTCTTCAAAAACAGCCAGAGAACTAGTCCCGGCCCCAATATCTAAAAGGGCCACTCCCAATTCTTTCTCTCTGGGGGTAAGAACCGCTCTTGAGCTGGCTAATGGAGCCAATATTAAGTCATTAATTTGGAGATCGGAATTTAAAATTGCCCGAGTCAAATTTTTTAAATAAGGAGAAAAGCCAGCAAGAACTAGTACTTCAGCTTCCACCCTTACTCCTCGCATTCCTAAGGGTTCTTTTATTCCTTTCTCTCCATCAACAATAAATTCTTTAGGAAAAACCTCCAAAATTTCTTTATTTGCGGGTAAAGAAAAAGTCCTGGCAGCCTGAATTACCCTTTCAATATCTTCTGAAGAAATTTTTTGGTCAGCCCGAGAAACCGATACTAATCCATGGGAAGAGGTACAAAATATGTGGCTTCCACCAATATTAGCATAGACACTATTTATTCTCTTACCCGACCTCTCCTCAGCTTTTTTTATAGAAGAAGAAATAATCCCTGCCACCTTTTCAATATTAACAACCACTCCTCTTCTAATTCCTGAGGCTTTTTGTTGGTTCTTTTCCAAAACTTCTATTTCTGATTCCCCAGGTTTTTTTTGAATAACCAGAACTTTTATAGCGCTTGTTCCGATGTCTAAACCAGTTATAATATGAGACCTAGGCATATTCTTGTGAATTTAAAAATATATCAAATTCGAGATAAATAGTAATTTTGTTTCTCTTCCATTTTTTTAGCTCTCATTTCGCTCCTTTCATGATTATATCCTAAAAGATGTAAAATTCCATGGATTAAAACCCGGGCCAGCTCTTTTTCAAAACTCGATTTAAACCCCTTAGCATTTTTCTTCACTTCCCGAAGGCAAATAACAATTTCATTTAACCCATCGCCAAAAGTTAAAACATCTGTAACTTTATTTTTCTTCCGATATTTTTTATTTAATTCTCTCATTCTCCCCTGACCAACTAAAACAATAGATAAATTATCTTTTTTTTCACTTTCTGCTTCCAAAACTTTTTTTGCAACCTGCTTTAAAAATTCTTCATCAATTGGATTGGTAGTCAAATTATTAACTCCTATCATAATTATGGTTTTATTTCACTTTTGCGGTAAGTTCTTTATCGTAAGAAAAAACTCCTTCGTCCCACCTATATACTTTTTTCTGCCATTCCCAATTTTCTTCTTTTAACCACTCTTCCTCTTTAACCTGTGAGCTTCCTATAAATCCTCCGCTCTTCTCAATAATTTCCAATCTACCATCTCCATTAATATCATTTAATTGAAAGGTCTCCTGGTGCATAACTGATCCTCCTTTAAGAAGAAATGTCGGCTGGACCGCTCCCGACTCGTAACGCATATTTAACCAATTAATTTCCTGTTTAGACCAATCCAGATCAAATATCCCATAGGCTTCATTGCTGGCACCTCCTGCTCCTAAATATAAAATTATTTCTTTTTGACCATCGTCATCAATATCTTGCAAGCTCTCTAAATCATCTAATTCAGCAACTTTCGGGATAGCCCTGAACATAGTAATGGGTTCCCCAAATTCAAGTTCTCCAATCTTTTGATAATCTCCTCTGCTATTAAGAACTTTCAGGACACCAAGATATGCTTTTTCATAATATTGAGCTTTTGCAGCAGGAAGGCAAGCTGTAACAATAATTTCCAACCATCCATCATTGTTTAAATTATCAATAAGATATTCTGCATTTTTCCTATCAAAATTTAAAGGAAGCACTTTATTAATTATCTCGCCGACATTTTTCTCTATTATTTCAGCGGTAAGTTCTTGTGATAATTCTATTTCCTCTTCTTCTTCTTCAATCTTTTTTGCTTCTTCCTTTTTCAAGCACCAATACTCCCAAAATAAGATTCCTCCCAGAATAAAGATAGCAAGAATAACTACGGTCCAAATTTTAGAAATGGAAGTCATTTTAAAATTAAATCTCCTCTTTTGGGGTCAATAATTCTTTTACAATTTTACTTACTAAACCTCCATCTGCTCTGCCTTTAACTTTTGGTATTATCTCTGCCATTACTTTCCCCATGTCTTTGGGTTCTGTAGCACCAGTTTTTGCAATCGCCTCTTTAACTAATCCTTTAAGCTTTTCTTCAGAAAGCTGCTCAGGCAGATATTTTTTGAGAATTTCCATTTCTTTTATTTCTTTCTCTGCCAGGTCGATTCTTTTTCCTTTCTCAAATTCTAAAGAGGCTTCCTTTCTTTTTTTTACTTCTGAAGAGATAACTTCTATTAACTCTTCGTCAGTAAGTTGACTTTCTTTTGCCAATTCTGCTTCTTTCAGTTCTGGTTTTTCCTTACTTAATTTATATCTTTTTTCTTTTTCTTTATTTAAAATAGCTGCTGAAAGCTGCCGTAAAACTAGAGATTCTAATTCCCCTTTTTTTTTCACTGCTTGGTTTAAATCGTTTTGGATTTTTTCTTTTATTTTTTCCACTTGTTGAAAAACGCTGATTGAAGCCAATTTTGCTGATTAATATTGACAAATATCGACATAAATCAACGATTTATTTTAGTCTACCCAATTTTCTTAATTTTTCATATTCTCTTTTTATCTCTTCTCTCCTTAAAGCTGCTCTTTTTTTCATCTGTTCAGATTTCTTTCTCTTTCTAAACCTATTTTTTCTTGCCCGATGCAAAATCCCGCTTTGTTGAACCCTGCGGTAGAAGCGGCGAGTTAAACTCTGGGAACTTTCCCTTTCTTGTTTTTTAACTTCTAAAATCATAGTGGTTTTTCACTAAGCAGATGTAAGTGCAAGTGATCAACTACTTGCCCTGCTGAGCGGCCAACATTAATTTGTAATTTGTAACCGCTCAATTTTTTTTCTTTAGCGATTTTTTGGGCAGCTAAAATTAAATCTCCCATCAATTCTTTGTCTTGAAACTCAACATGATCTACTGAAGGAATGTGTTTTTTAGGAACAATTAAAAAGTGTACGGGAGCCTGAGGGTTAATATCTTTAAAAGCCAAAACCTTATCGTCTTCGTAAACGATTTCAGATGGTAATTCCTTTTTAATAATTTTGCAAAAAAGACAATCCATAATTGGTTATTTCTTTACTCTTTTTTTCATCTTCTCTACCACTTTATCCATCTTTACTGTTTCTTGTTTTCCGGTAGCCATGTCTCTAATTATTATTGTTCCCTCCAGAGCCTCTTTTTGTCCTAAAATTAAAGTATATTTTATTCCAAGCCTATTGGCTCTGTTCAGTTGGGCTTTTAAAGAATCCCGGCCAAAAGACTCAGAAATTGGAATTTTTGCTTTTCTGAAATCTTCAAAAAGTTTTAAACTCTTTCTTTTCGCTAAATCCCCTAACTGAGCCAAAAAAACCTTAGTCTCGGGCCCTTTTGGAATTTTTATATCCCTGGATTTCATTACCTGAATAATCCTCTCTACCCCGGCTGCTGCTCCAACAGCAGGAGTATCTTTTCCTCTTAAAAGTTTAACTAAAGAATCATATCTTCCCCCTCCTACAAGGGCATCGGGCCCTCTACCTTCTTCAGCATCATAATATATCTCAAAGACAGTCTTAGTATAATAATCCAACCCCCGAACCAAATAGGGGTTAAGACGATAAGGTAATTCAATCTCATCCAAAAACTCTAAAACTTCCTTAAAATGATTATGACACTCTTCGCAAAGATGATCTATCATCTGGGGAGCCTGAGCTTTAATCCTCTGACATTTTTCTTCTTTGCAGTCTAAAATTCTCAAAGGATTTTCTCTAAGCCTCCTTTTACAGTTAGAACACAAAGACTGTGCTCTTGATTTAAAATAACTTCCTAAAAGTTTTTTATAATAAGGCCTGCATTGATTATCTCCGATACTATTTATCTCGATAATCAATTTTTTTAAACCAATTTTCTTTAAAATATTATAAAAAATCTGAATAATTTGAACATCCATTACCGGACTTCTTTCTCCTAAAATCTCGAACCCAAATTGCCAGAACTGGCGGTATCTTCCAGCCTGAGGGCTTTCATATCGAAAACAGGGGCCCCAATGCCAAAGCTTTAAGGGTTGGGGCAAATTAAACATTCCATGTTCAATATAGGCTCTGGCAATTGGAGCTGTATATTCTGGTCTGAGGGCCAAAATATCATCTCCTTTAGTTTTAAAACTATACATTTGTTTCTGGACAATATCAGTCGAGAGCCCTATACCTCTTGAAAAAAGATCAGCTTCCTCAAGAAGGGGGGTATCTATTTTCCCAAACCCGTAAAATTTGGCTATATCCTCACAAACATTATAAATTATCTGGAAATATTTCTGCTCCTCGGGTAAAATATCATGCATTCCGCTTGGGCTTTGAAATTTAGGTTTCCTCATATATCAAGCTTCCATATGAAAGCGAAGATGAAGAAGATGGTAAGACCCTCTTCGTTTTTAATAGCTGGGTGCTTCAATTTTTGCTAAAGTGGTGAATGGCCAGGCTCGGATAAACACTCGGCCGATAATATTTCCTCGAGGGACTATTCCTCTCCAGGTACTTGTGCGATTATCCCCCAAAACAAAATATTCATCTGGGCCCAAAG
Source organism: uncultured Candidatus Saccharibacteria bacterium (assembly GCA_964431915.1). Classification (GTDB taxonomy): domain Bacteria; phylum Patescibacteriota; class Minisyncoccia; order Minisyncoccales; family CAZKCU01; genus CAZKCU01. The sequence continues at coordinate 33,425 of CAYSLI010000001.1, forward strand.
TAATCTCTGGATAATTGATAAACATTAAATCCCCTGAAAGATAATCAGATTCGTCTAATATCTGCCTTTGATTATTTTCAAAAATTATAACTTTACCATCTTTTATTTCTATCGTTTCTCCGGGAAGACCGGCAATTCTTTTAATATAGCGCTGGGAAGGATTTTTCGGATATTTAAAAACTATCACTTCTCCTCTTTTGGGGACTCGAAGGCGATAAGAAATCTCATCAATAATTAAATAATCACCGTTTTCAAAAGTAGGAGTCATTGACTGACCTTTAACAAAAAATGGCTGAAATAAAAAATAACGAATAGGAATAACTATTAGTAAAGCAATAATAACAATTTTTGCAATTTCCCAGATGAAAGATAAGAAATTCTTCATACACCGAGCTCGCTTTAGCGAGTGAAGGTAGAGATGAGTCCTTAGATTCATCGACCGCCAAGCTCGCTTCAGCGAGTGAAGGTGGAGATGAATCCTTAGATTCATTGACCGCCAAGCTCGCTTCAGCGAGTGAAGGTTAAGAAGAGGAGGAAGTCCTCTTCGCCCTTTTTTAAGTATAATTTAAATTTTTTATTTTTGCAACAGGATGTATAATTAAATAACTATGATAATTATCGTTGGTCTGGGTAATCCCGGAGAAAAATTTCAAAAAACTCGCCACAATCTTGGCTTTCGAGTCATCGACGAATTTTTCATAAAAAATAAGGACGTGTATAATTTCTCTGATTTAAAATTTGAAAAAAAATTTCAGGCCTTAATCGCTGAAGGGAAATTTAATAATAAGAAAATAATCTTGGCCAAGCCCCAAGTCTTTATGAATCTCTCAGGAAAAGGAGCCAAGATCCTTATTGCTTTTTATAAATTACCTATCGACAATTTATGGATAATTCATGATGATATTGATATACCTCTCGGCAAAATTAGGATTGTCAAAGGTCGGGGAGCAGCCGGCCACAGAGGGATAGAGTCAATAATTCGCGGACTGAAGACGAAAGATTTTGTAAGATTTAGAATCGGAATCCAGCCTAAATCTGGCAAACCAAAAAATATAGAAAAATTTGTTCTTCAAAAGCCGAGCGAAGCGAAGCTGAGCGAGGCGGGAGATGAGACAAAGTCTCAGCGAGCATTTAACAAAGGAGAAGAAAAGATAGTTAAAGAAGTAGTTAAAAAAACGGCTGAGGCAATTGATTTTTCTTTAAAAGGAGGATTAGAAAAAGCAATGAACAGATATAACCTTTAATATTATAATTTGTCCGCGAAATGAATAAAAAAGCCGAGGGGAGGGTCACCTCGACTTGATATCAGATTTCTCTGACACCTTACATATATTTACTATATTTATTTAATTTTTAATTCTCCTAGGAATTTCACTGCCTCCTCTTCTATTTTTGGGCCAATTTTTGGTAAGCACAAGGCATTAAAAATAGCTATTCGTTTATTTTTATAAAAAAGATAAACGAAATCTACATCTTCCTTCAGGGAAAATCCTTGAGGAAGTTTAACCTTCAGACTTTTTTGGGAAACATTCCACATTTTTATTACCTCCTTTCTAAAAGAACTTTTTTACCCTCCAGTCTACCTCCGAGCGCTATAAATTAAGAACAAAAGTTCCAATCCATAACTTAAGGCTACTAAGCTTAAGGAGGGATTGCTTAGAATCCATCCCCGAGCACATAAAAAATTTATGTACTCGGTTTAGCCACTCACAGGTAGACTGGAAGGCAAAATGTTTAACTTTCTTAAAAATTTGTAAAAGAAGAATATTATATTATAATTTAATAAAATGGGTTTGTCAAGATTAAGGTTAGAAAAGGTCTTAATTGTCGGACCTACCCCCTATTTTTTAGAAAGGGAGAATTTTTGGTTTGAAGAAAATTTAGATAAAATTTTGGAGACGAGAAAAACTCAATCTTTTTTTGAAGACAATACTTTATATTTAGAAAGAAATCAAATTTACAACTTTTCCCAATTTCTAAGAAAATTGGATGAGATGGGATATGAAAAAGTTTTGAGAGTTTCAGAACCCGGAGAATTTTCCCAGAGAGGAGAAATTATTGATGTTTTCCCAGTAAACCTAATTTCAGCTGTTCGCTTTGATTTTTTGGGAAATCAGATTGAGAATATTGAAGCTTTAGATATAAAGGTTGAAGATGAGAAAAAATCAAAAGAGATTTTAAAAAAGAAATTAAAATCCCAAAAACTATTTTCCGATTTAAAGGGATTAAAGTCCAAAGATTATTTAGTTCATTTAGACCATGGCATAGGAATATACAATCGACAATTAGCAATTAACAATCAACAATATTACCAACTCGAATATGCTCAGGGAGATAAATTATATGTTCCAGTAGGATTAGAAAGAAAATTATCTCGCTACATTGGTTTTATTAAACCAAAAATTTCCAGGCTTGGTTCTCCTCTCTGGCAGAGAATAAAAAGAAAAATCAAGGAAGAAGTTGAAAAATTAGCCAGAGAACTTTTAGAGGTCGCAGCTATTAGAAAAGTTACCCCTCGTCCTCCTTATTTATCAGAAGATGAGATAAATCTCCAAATAAATTCTTCTTTCCAATTTGAAGAAACTCCGGATCAATCCCAGGCGATTGAAGATATAAAAAAGGATTTAGAAAAGCCGGAACCAATGGATAGAATTGTTTGCGGCGATGTTGGGTTTGGAAAGACGGAGGTAGCTTTGAGGGCAATGATAAAGGTAGTTAACTCTGGCTATCAGGCAGCCATGATTTGTCCGACTACTATTTTAACTTCTCAACATTTCCAAAATTTTAAGAGACGATTAAAAAATTTACCAGTTAAAATAGCGATGCTATCCAGATTACAATCCAAAAAAAAGCAGAGAGAAATAATTAATGATTTAAAAAATGGGAAAGTTGATGTAGCGGTAGGTACTCACCGGATTTTGTCTTCTGATGTCGAATTTAAAAATTTGGGACTATTGGTTATCGATGACGAACAAAGATTTGGGGTTAGACAAAAAGAAAAATTAAAGAAAATAAGGGCCTCTTTAGATATTTTGAGCCTTTCTGCAACCCCTATCCCCCGAACTTTATATATGGCCATCTCTTCCTTAAAAGATATTAGCCTGATTCAAACTCCACCGGTGGGCAGATTGCCAGTTAAAACTTTTATTTTGTCTTTCAAGGATAAAATAATTAAAGAAGCAATTGAAACTGAAATTGAAAGAGGCGGCCAAATTTATTATTTGCATAACCGAGTAGAAACAATTGAAATGGTAAAAAGGTTTTTAGAAAACTTATCTCCAAAAGCAAAATTTGGAATAGCTCATGGAAGATTAAAAGAAAAGGAATTAGTCAAAGTAATGAAAGATTTCCAGAATAAAAAAGTTGATGTTTTAGTCGCGACTACTATTATTGAAAATGGCCTTGATTTGCCCAATGTGAATACTTTAATTGTCGCTGATTCAACAAGGTTGGGTCTAGCAGAAGCTTATCAAATCCGGGGAAGAATCGGCCGTTCCCATATTCAGGCCTTCTCTTACTTTTTATATCCTCAAAGACTTTCTTCCCTGGCAGAAGAAAGACTTCAGGCCTTAAAAGAAGCTGAGGAATTAGGTTCAGGTTATCGAATTGCCTTAAAAGATTTAGAAATGAGAGGAGGAGGTAATATTTTGGGCAAAGAGCAATCAGGAAACATAAACTCAATCGGTCTCAATCTTTATTGCCAGATACTATCGGAAAGTATAGAAAAATTAAAGGCGAAATGGTAAACTCTAAAAATGGACGAGATTAAAACCACAACTATTGAAGATAAAAAATATCCTAAACTTTTAAAAGAAATTAAAGACCCACCAGAAATTCTCTATGTCAGGGGAGAACTTAATCCTAACGAGCAATGTTTTGCCGTAGTTGGAACCAGAATGTGCTCTCCTTACGGGAAACAGGTAGCTTTGGAAATTGCTGGAGATTTAGCTGAAGCAGGATTAATTATTGTTTCAGGATTAGCACCAGGAATTGATACTTTCGCTCATACAGCAGTAGTTGAAAGAAATAAAAGAACAATTGCTGTTTTGGGCACCGGGCTTGATGAAAAAAGTATTTATCCCCAGTCGAATTTAAAATTAGCTCAAAGGATTTTAGAAACCGGAGGGTGTTTAATTTCCGAATATCCTTCGGGAACTCCTGGGTCAAAATTCACTTTTCCCCAGAGAAATCGGATAATTTCTGGTCTTTCTTCTGGAGTTTTAGTTGTGGAAGCTAAACAAAAATCAGGAGCTTTAATCACGGCGGGCTGGGCTAGAAAACAAGGAAGAAAAATTTTTGCCGTTCCCGGCCCTGTTCATTCTTTAAACTCAAAAGGCCCTCATTATCTAATCAAAAATGGCGCGAAATTAGTTGAAAACGCCAACGATATTTTAAAAGAGCTCAATCTAAGCCTGTCGGTATCTGATACCGACAGGACAGTAAGAGGTGAAAATGAGGGAGAAAATTCAATTTTAGAGGCCCTAAAAGAAGAAGCTCTATATATTGATAAAATTATTGAAAAAACAAAACTTCCAGCTTCTATTGTAGCTAGCACCCTTACTATTTTGGAAATAAAAGGTAAAGTAAGAAATTTGGGAAGAAATATTTATGCAATTAATCGTAGTGGTTGAGTCACCGACGAAATCGAAAACTCTTCAAGGATTTTTAGGACCTAAATATCGGGTTCTTTCTTCCTATGGTCACATCAGAGATTTGCCTAAGGGTGAATTCGGGATTGATGTTGAACATAACTTTAAACCTAAATATGTTATTCCTTCTAAGGCCAGAAGGAATGTAAATATTTTAAAAAAGGAAGTAGAAAAAACAAAAACAGTCATCTTAGCCACTGACGAGGACAGAGAAGGGGAAGCTATATCTTGGCATTTATCCAAGATTTTAAATCTAAATGGGGAAAAACCTTACCAAAGAATTGTTTTTCATGAGATTACAAAATCTGCTATTGAGGAGGCATTAAAAAATCCCAGAAAAATTGATTTAAATTTGGTTGATGCCCAACAAACAAGAAGAATTTTGGATAGAATTGTTGGTTATAAATTATCCCCCTTTTTGTGGAAAAAAGTGGCTCGGCGCCTGTCAGCTGGAAGAGTTCAGTCAGTAGCGCTCCGTCTGGTTGTAGAAAGAGAAAGAGAAATTAAAAATTTCGTACCCCAAGAATACTGGACAATCACCGCCCAACTTAAGAAAATTACAGAGAACGGTTCTCTGCAACTTGAAGCTATTTTAATTAAAAGAGATGGAAAAACAATTCCCAAGCTGGAAATTAAAACTAAAAAAGAAGCAGATAAAATTGTTAAAGATTTAGAAGAAGCTGAATACAAAGTAATCAATATTAAAAGAAAGGAAGTAAAAAGAAATCCCCTGCCGCCATTTAGCACCAGCACCTTGCAACAGGAAACCTGGAAAAGGTTTCACTGGCCGGCAAGGCTAACAATGCAAGTGGCACAACAACTTTATGAAAGGGGATACACAAGTTACCATCGAACCGATTCTCTGAATCTTTCTGATTTATCTTTATTCGCTGCCAGAAAATTTATCATTGAGAATTATGGCAAAGAATATTGGGCTGGTTTTTTAAGAAGATATAAAACAAAAACAAAAGGAGCCCAGGAAGCTCATGAAGCAATAAGGCCGACCTATCCTGAAAAAACTCCTGAAAATTTAAAAATTAAAGCCAAATTAGACGAGAGGCAGTTTCGTCTTTACAACCTTATCTGGCGAAGATTTATTGCTTGCCAGATGAGTCAAGCTGTTCTTGACTCAACGACTGTTGATATTGCTGCCAAGAACTACACTTTTAAAGCTACTGGCCAGGTCTTGAAGTTTGATGGATTTTTGAAGATTTATCCTATTAAGTATGAAGAATCAGAATTACCATCGCTTAAGAAAGAAGAGATTTTAGAATTGATAAAATTAATCCCCTCCCAGCACCTTACTCAGCCTCCTCCTCGGTACAGTGAAGCTACTCTAATTAAAGCTTTGGAAGAAAATGGTATTGGCAGACCCTCAACTTATGCCCCTATTTTATCTACAGTTCAAGAAAGAAATTATATTGAGAAAAATACAGAGAAGCGCTTTCAACCAACTGAAATTGGGACAGTGGTAAACGATATTTTGGTAAAGCACTTCCCAAAAATTGTTGATATTAAATTTACCGCCCTAATGGAAGAAGATTTAGATAAAATTGCAAAGGGTCAAAGAGAATGGGTTCCGGTTATAAGGGATTTTTACAATCCTTTTGAAGAAAACCTAAAACAAAAATATCAGGAGGTTTCAAAAAAGGTCTTAATTGAGAAAACCAAAAAAATCTGTCCAAAATGTAAAGCCCCACTTTTAATTCGGCTGGGGAAATTCGGAAAATTCTATGGCTGTTCTCGCTTTCCTAAATGTAAATATACTGAACCTTTTGAAAAAAAGAAATTGGGAATTAAATGCCCAAAATGTAAAAAGGGCGAGATAGTTGAAAAAAGGACTAAAAAGAAAAAAATCTTTTACGGCTGCAATCAATGGCCAAAATGTGATTTTGCCTTATGGGACAAACCAACAGGAAAAAAATGCCCAAAATGCGGAGCACTTTTGGTAGAAAAAGGGAGGAAAATTAAGTGTTCCGACAAAGATTGCAATTTCGAGAAAAATATGGCAAAATAAAAAAATAAAGTACTCGCCGCGGTGCTGGAATTGGTTTACAGAGGCGACTCAAAATCGTCTGGGAGAAATCCCGTGTGGGTTCGAGTCCCACCCGCGGCACATAAGAATTTGGAAATAATATAACAAAGGAGAAGTTATGAACCTTAACAATGAAAAAGTTGCAGAATTTGTGGGAGGAGATATGGAAATTCAGAATAAAAACGAAGGTTATCTATATCGAGGCCCGATTAAGAGTGCCACCATCGAGAATAATATGCTTCTGATCAAGTTTGCATGGCTGGCAAGAGGAGAAGGTTATCCGCCATCGCCAATTAACTGGAAAAAGGAAGACAAATTTGCTTCTGATGGCTATATAAGGAATCTGAAATTTTATGGCGTTTCAGAAATCGGTAATGACCGGCTCAGCCTTTGCTCTTTTATCAGCGGTGAATTATTAATTCTGTTCCCATTAAATGGTAGCAAACTCGACCCTGCAAAAGTTGAGGGCCTTAAACTCTCATAGTCAGAACGCCACCATAGAAAATAACCCGCTCAGATAATACTTGGGCGGGTTTTACTTAAAAAATCAACAGTACCTTCGAGATGGCTCCCCAACTTAATTTATCACTCCATAAATGGCAATTTTCTCTTTGTTCCTTTTGGCCCACCAGATATCACCATACGACCAATGCCAATACTCTTTTGGATAGTTGGATAAACCAGCTTTTTTTAGTGCGTTGAACATTATTTCTCTGTTTTTTTGAATATGCCTTGGCAATTTAGGCTGAAATGATTTGGCGTTTTCTTGGTAAGTTAATTTAGAACATTTCATAGGTATTTTTCTACCATTTTTCCATAGTCTCAAATCTACTGCTCCACCGGTCATATGTCCGGAAGCATATTTTCCTTCAGATGGAGCAACATATTTTTCAATCTCATCAATAATTTTCTTCTTAGACCAATTTGGATACTTTTTAGAAAAATGCTTAATAAACCAATTGAATACTTCCTTTTGAATATATTGTGGCCTCCAAGCGTCTCCGATAATAAATGTTGTTCCCTCCGGCAGTTCTTTCTCGGCTCGACAAATCATTTCAGCCACCGTTTTTCTCAGGTAGGCAGTTTTTTCTTTTTGCATCCTTTTTGTGCCCAAATCAATTATTATATTAGGGCATAATTTTTTTATATCAACTAATGGCTCGTTACATTCTTTGATTTGTATCATAAAAAATAGCACCGCCGGGATGACTTCCCAGAACCCTTGCTTAAAATTCAACCTTTTTATACAATAATATAATCGTGGAATTTCAACTACTATTTTAAATTATGAAATCTCCATTAAATAAAATCAAAAAAGTAAAACCCTTAGAAGAAATAAAAAAGACAAAAAGAGAATTTACAGAAAAGACAATCACTTTAATTTTGGGCGGGTTTGGATTGGTAGCAGCCTTGGCCTGGAACGAGGCAATAAAAAGTTTGTTTGAGACTTTTTTTGAGAAAAGTAATGAATTAATTGGGAAATTTATTTACGCAATAACAATTACAATTATTGTAGTGATTGTTTCGATGAGGTTGAAAAAAATCGCTGAAAAAAAAGAATAATTACACATCCTGAAAAAATTCCAATTAAAGCTCCGGCCAAAACGTCAGATAGCCAGTGAATTCCACAAATCACTCGGGAAATAGAAATTAAAAAACTGGCAACAAAAAATCCAATGCCAGCTTTTTTATTATAAAAATAAACAACTGTAGATATAGCGAAATAAAAGGCAGCATGACCAGAAGGAAAAGAAGCAGCTTTGTGAGATAGGAGCAAATTAACATTGTTTTCAATAAATGGCCTGGGTCTTTGCCAGAGCCAGCGAATAAAATTAACAATAACCAATCTTGCTAAAATTGCTGCCCCAAAAGCCTGAATTATCATCGGCCAGTATTTCTTAAAGTTTTTCAGTAAAAATAAAAAAAGAATGAACCATAAAACGTGCTCGAAATGTTCAGCAAAATAAATACTCAAAGTATCAAGCCATAGCCATTTCCCTGCAAAACTATTAATTTGTTGAAACAAAAAGAAATCCAAATTCATAAATTAAGTTCCACCAAATTTTCAATCAGGCAGGCAACGGTCACTGGTCCAACGCCGCCAGGGACCGGGGTAATATAGCTTACTTTTTTGGAAACACTTTTAAAATCAACATCACCTACTAGTTTCCCTTTCTTAATAGCGGTTCCGGCATCAATTACCACCACTCCTTTTTTAACCATTCCTCCAATAATTAAATCAGGTTTGCCTACTCCAGAAATTAAGATATCGGCTTCTTTTGTAAAAGAAGGAATGTCTTTTGTAAATTCATTGAGCACTGAAATAGTTGCTTCTTGTTGTAAAAGTCGGAGGACTAAAGGGTTGCCAATTAATCTTCCAGCACCCATAATAACAACGTTTTTACCTTTTACTTTTATTTTATAATTTTTTAAAAGACGGGAAATCCCGCTGACAGTTGGCGGGAGAATTGATAATGTCCCCTGATAAAATTTCCCCAAGCTCTTTTCAGATAGAACATCGATATCTTTTTTTTCTGGAATTAAATTCAAAAATTCCTCCGGGAAAAATTCTTTAGGCAAGGGCAGCTGGATAATCACTCCTGAGTTAAGCGGATTTTGAACAATTTTCTTAATTTCTTTTTTTAGTGACAGAGGTCCGACCTCTGTTGGAAATTTAAATAATTTAAAATTAATGCCTATCTTTTCACAAGCTTTTTTCTTTTGATTGATAAAAATTTTAGAAACTAAATTTTCTCCGACTAGAATTACTGCCAATGTCAATTTTAAATGGCGATTTTTAATTTCCTTTTTAAGATTCTCTAAAATTTCTTCGGATAATTTTTTACCATCGAGGATTTTCATGGTATGGAAAATCTCTGACAAAGTTTCTTGACTTCCTTTTTAATTGTTGAGACAGATTTTGGGTTTGAAATAACTTTATTGATAAAAGCTGCTATCTTTCGCATTTCTTTTTCTTTCATTCCTCTGGTAGTTAGGGCGGCAGTTCCCAATCTAATTCCTGAGGGATTATAGGGAGCAAGAGGATCATAAGGAATGGTGTTTCTATTGGCGACTATTCCGGCTTTTTCCAGCAACTCCTGGGCAGGTCTACCAGTAATATTTTTATTTCTTAAATCAACTAAAACTAAATGATTATCAGTGCCCCCAGAAATTAACTGAAAACTATATTTTCTAAGTTCTTGAGCTAAAGCCTTAGCATTTTTCACAATTTGTCGAGCATATTTTTTAAAAGCAGGAGTCATTGCCTCTTTTAGGGCAACTCCAATAGCGCAAATTGTGTGTTCATGAGGACCACCCTGTAATCCTGGGAAAACTTTTGGAAAAATTTTGTTTTCCAATTCTCTTTTACAAATAATAACAGCTCCCCTGGGTCCTCTTAAAGTCTTATGAGTAGTACTCATTACCACATCAGCTGAAGGAAAAGGGCTGGGGTGAACCCCGCCAACTATTAAACCAACGATATGAGAAATGTCTGCTATAAGATAGCTACCTGCATCTGAAGCAATTTCTCTAAATTTTTTAAAATCAATTTTCCTTGAATAGGCAGTAAAACCACAAATAATAAGCTTCGGCCTTTCTCTTTTAGCTAATTTTCTAATTGCCCTGTAATCTAAAAATCCATCTTTGCCTAAAAAATAATTGACCACTTTGAAATCTTGGCCAGACAAAGAAACCGGGGCTCCATGAGTTAAATGCCCCCCATGAGAAATGGGTAAACTCATTATTTTCTCACCCTTTTTTAAAAGCCCTCTTAAAATTGCATAATTTGCCGGGCTTCCAGAATAGGGCTGAACATTAACTGCCCATTTTTTAGAAGATAGCCCAAAAACTTTCCTCACCCTTTTTTCAACTAAAGTTTCCAGTTTATCAATATTTTCCATTCCCCCATAATATCTTTTATAAGGCCTTCCTTCGGCGTATTTAGCAATAAAAATTGAAGTTAGAGCTTCTCTAATAGCTTTCGAGGGATAGTTTTCCGAGGCAATCAAATTGAGCGTTCCTTCCTGGCGCCTATTTTCTTTCTCAATAAGTTTTGCAATTTGAGGGTCGGCTTTTTCTATAAACATATTAATGTTTAAAACATCTTATATTAGTAAAAACCATTGGGATTTTGTATTTATTGCAAAGTCCCACAATCTCATCATCTCGAATTGATCCGCCAGGTTGAATAATTGCTTTTACCCCGGCTTTGATTAAAATTTCTGGGCCGTCGGGAAATGGGAAAAATCCGTCGGAAGCCGCAACTGTATTTTTAGCCCTTTCCCTTGCTTTGTTCACTGCCAACTCACAACATTTTTTCTGTCTTGCTGGCCAACTCCCGAAGAAATTAAAGTTTCATCCTTTACTAAGACTATAGCATTTGACTTGGAAACCTTACAAACTTTCCAGCCAAAAAGAAAGTCTTTTATTTGCTTTTTAGTTGGTTTATCTTTTGTTACAATTTTTAAATCTTTTTCTTTAATTTCTTTTAAATCCGGCTCCTGGACCAAAAATCCCCCTCTGATTTTTTTGAAATCAGTTTCTTTTGAGGGTCGGAGTTTTTTTAGAGCCGGGTTAACTAAGATTATCAAATTTGGTTTTTGACAAAAAATTTTTAATGCTCTTTCTGTAATTTTAGGAACCAAAAGAATCTCAAAAAAGTTTTTTATCATTAATCTCGTCAATATTTCATCAACTTCTCGATTAATTCCAATTATGCCACCGAAAGCAGCTAAAGAATCTCCTCTTTCCCAGGCACGGAAAAAAGCGTCTTTGACATCTTTTCCGTAAGCTACCCCACAAGGGTTTCCGTGTTTAATTATTACGCAAGCAGGCCTTTTATTTTCTATCTCGGCCAAAACACTAACCGCAACATTTATATCTAAAAGATTATTGAAAGAAATTTCTTTACCCTGAAGTTTTTTAAATTTTTGAATTACCAAAGAGTCTTTGCTTCTAGGATCAAAATAAAAAGCACCTCTTTGGTGAGGATTTTCACCATAACGAGTGTTATAAACTTTAATCCTCGCAATTTTAAATTTATTTTTGAAAGACATTTTTAAGAAACTTAGTTATCTTTTTATCATATTCAGCTGTTCGCTGAAAAACTTTCTGAGCTAGCTTCAATCTGGTTTTTTCTAGAATCTCTTTTTTCTGTTTAAGAATTTTTATAATCCTATCATAATCTTTAGGGTCAATTATTACTGTCACATATTTATAATTTTTAGCTGCGGCTCGAATCATCGTTGGTCCTCCAATGTCAACGTTCTCAATGGCTTCTCCAAGAGTGCAATTTTTTTGAGCAATAACTTTTTCAAAAGGATAAAGATTACAAACCACCATATCAATTGGCTTAATACCTAATTTTTCAGCTTCTTTTCGGTGTTTTGAACTTTCTCGATTGTAAAGAAGGGCTCCTTCAATCTGAAAAGAAATTGTCTTCATTCTCCCTTCAAAAACTTCCGGATTTTTAGTAACTTTTTCAACTGGAATTACTTTAATCTTTGCTTCCCTTAAAACTCTTGCCGTTCCACCGGTTGATATTATCTCCCAGTCCAATTTAATCAACCGATCGGCAAAATTAACGATTCCGGTCTTGTCGTAAACACTAATTAAGGCTCGTTTTTTCATTCTAAACTTTTAATTTGTAAGGCTCCTTTTCTTAATATCTTTGGTTTCTTTTTTGTTAAATCAATAATTGTAGAGGGCAAACTTTTCCTTAAATTACCACCATTTAAAACTAAATCTGGCAGAAATTTCTGGTTTTTAAATTGAGAAGCAACTGTTCTTATTTTTGTTGAAGCAGGTTTCCCTGAAATGTTAGCTGAGGTGCCGGTTAAAGGACAATTTAGTTTTTTAAGCAATTCATTAATTAATTTATATTTTGGAATTCGGAGAGCGATTGTATCTTTGCCAACTCCAAATAATTTTATTTTTTCCTTTCTCCTTTTTAAAACTGCAGTTACTTTTCCCGGCCAGATCTTCTTTAAAATTTTTTCTCTTTCTCTGCCAATCTCTACCAATCTTTTTGCCATTTTTAAATCTCTAACAAAAATTGGGATTGGTTTTCCCTTTGGTCTTTGTTTAATTTTAAAAACTCTCTCAACAGCTTTCTCATTTGTAGCATCGCAAATTAAACCATAAACCGTATCAGTAGGACAAACTATTACTTCACCTTTTTTTATCGATTTTGTAACTTTGTTTATTATTTTTTTAAAATTTTTTTGATCAACTTTTAATATCTCCATATCTCAATTTTTCAATGGCTAATTTTACTGCCCCAATTACTGACTCTACTTTTGGTTGAATAAATTGAACCTTTGGAGCTACTTTTTTGATTTCTTTTTTTACAGTATCTAAAACAATTTTTGATTTAAACATACCACCAGCTAAAATAAAAGGAAACTTTTCCTTTTGAAAATTAAGTTTTTTAATTACTGTATTTGCCGCTAAGGCTAATTCATTCCCAGCTTTGATTAATATATTTTTTGCAACCTTGTCATTCCTTTTAGATACTTTTGCAACTAAAATTGAGAATGAAAGAATAGTTTTAATTAAATCTGGGGTATAAACTTTTTTCTTTAAGTCTTCTATATTCTTTATTTTCAGTTTCCGGAAAATTAATTTAGTAATTAATGTTTTTGGGCCCCGTCCATCTAAGTCTTTATTAACTGCTCTAAATCCTTCCTGGCCAATCCAAAAACCCGAACCTTCATCGTTGAGATAGCCCCAGCCGTTGGTTTTAAATTCTTTATTCCCCCGCCATCCGTGGGCAGAACACCCAGCACCAGAAATTAAAATCCCTCCTTCTTTTTTATCTGTGCCCGACCTAAATGCAGCAACCTGATCACTCCCAACTACTACTTTGCCTTTAAAAATTTCAGAAACCTTCGATTGTCGAGAAAGTATCCTTTTTATTCTCTTACCCATTTCTTTGTTTTCTTCTATGGCAGCCAAAGCAATAAAAGTTGAAAGGATTTTACCCTTTTTCTGCTTTTTTAGGATTTTTTCAATCGCTTCAGTAATATTCAATACAGTTTCTTTAATCCCTACTTTAATAAAACTAGAGGGGCCTGACTTTGCCTTAGCCAAAATCTTCCCTTCTAAATCAGCTAGGACAGCTAAGGTTTTTGACCCTCCCCCATCAACTCCAATTACATAATTTAACTGCTTCTCTTCTTTCATTTTTTAATATTTCTTTTTACTAAAGAATTAGGATAAATTAAGCAATTAGAGCCAATTAATGCTCCTGGCATTATAGAAACGTTTATTCCGGTTTTAACATTATCTCCTAAGACGGAGCCGAATTTCTTTCTTTTAGTATCAACCAATTTCCCATTAGTCATTAATTTAATTGTTTTTTTGTCGAATCGCAGATTGGCAATAATTGTTCCTGTCCCAAGGTTACAATCTTCTCCAATTATTGAATCGCCGATATAACTTAAATGAGAAATTTCAACATTATCTCCTATGATTGAATTTTTTATTTCTACTGCCTGGCCAATTCGGCAATTTGAACCGATGCTAACAGGCCCTCTTATATGACAATTTGGTCCGACCTGACAGCTCTTACCAATATAGATCGGGCCTTCAAGATAACTCCCGCTTTTAATTAAAGTTCCTTTTTTAATTATTACTTTTCCTTTTAGTTGGGTTTCTTTCTCAATTTTACCTTCCCTAATTCCTTTTTCTCTCTTTATTAAAAGCTCATTAACTTCAAATAAATCCCAGGGATAAGAAAGAGGGTGCCATTTTTTTGCCTTAACAAAAAATAATTTTTCTTTTTTTATAAATTCCCTTAAATAATCAGTGAATTCATACTCACCTCTCAACGATTTTTTAATCTTGAAATTAAAAATTAGTTTTGGTAAAAAATAAAGCCCGGCATTTACTAAGTTATCTGTAGGCGTTTTTGGTTTTTCAACTATACCTTTAACAAATCTTCCCTTACAAGAAACAATCCCGAAATTAGAAGGATTTTTTACCCGAGCTAACAAAATACAAGGATATTTTTTTAAGCATTTTTTAATATCCTCTCTATTATATAAATCATCGCCGTTTAAAAGTAAAAATTTATCTCCAAGTAAAGAAAGAGTCTTTTTTGCCGCATTACCCGTTCCTAATTGTTCTTTCTGAAAAACATATCTTATTTTTAGGTTTTTGTAGCGCTCTCCAATAAGGTTTCTTATTTTCTCGCCTTGATAACCAATGACTAAAACTACCTCTCTTACTAAACCATTTAATTGGTCCAAATTATGTTCTAAAATAGTTTTATTTAAAACTTTTAAAAGAGGTTTTGGTCGGGTTTCGGTAAGAGGTTGAAATCTCTTGCCTTTTCCAGCGGCTAAAATTATTGCCTGTAAGCTTTTTATCACAGTAAAGAAGGGTTAATTAATAAGTTTTAGCGAGCTTAAAAGCTTTTTTATTTAATTCCAGATATTTTCCCGGAATAATTTTATTAATTGCTTTTAAAATTGAATTTACTTTAATCGGAATTAAATTTTTAAAGGAGGCTAAGCTGATTAGATAAATTCCAGCGACTACTTTAGCTCCCAGTTTTTTCTGGCAGATTTCCTCTGCCGGAACTAAAATAATATTTTTGCTAATCTTTTTTAGGCGCTTTAAAATCTCTTTTTCAGATAAAGATTTTGCTAAAGAAATAGAAATAATCTTTTTGTTAAGTAAAAAGGTGGTTCCCGAATTGGCAAAGGAATAAGCCCTTAAAGTTTCTTGCATTTCTAATCCTAAGATTAAATCAGCTTTTCCGGCTGAAACCATTGGTGAGTAAATTTTTTTACCGAACCTGATATGAACTTCAACCGACCCTCCTCTTTGAGAAAGTCCATGGAGTTCAGAACTTTTGAAATCAAATTTTTCAATCAAAGCAGCCTCGGCCAAAACCTGTAAAAGAGTAATTTGACCCTGCCCCCCTGTTCCTACAATTAACATATTAAATTGGTTTGTTTTCTTGTTCATTTTTTTATCTGGATGCATGGACGACGAGCTATAATTACTGAAACCTCTTTTTTATTTAAAAATTTTTTAACTGTATTAATAAACTCTTTTTGATTGATGGGGTCAATTACTTTTAAATTCTTTACACCGCAGGATTTAACAATATTTTCAATCTTTATTCCGTCTGGTACAGCTGGCGCCCCCGGATGGGGCTGATGCCCGGTCATAGCCGTAGTTCGATTATCCATTACGATAATTAAAGGATTGGATTTGTTAAAAACTGTATTAATCAAAGCTGGGATACCGGCGTGAAAAAAAGTTGAGTCGCCAATAAAAGTAATTAATTTTTGACCGCTCGCTTTTTTTATCCCGTGAGCAATCCCTATTGATGAACCCATACAGGAAAGATAATCTTGGATAAAATGAGGAGGCATCCCAGCTAACATATAACAGCCAATGTCTCCACCAAAAATTACCTTTTTGGGGTCAACGGCCTTTTTAACTGCCCCAAAAACTAACCAATAGGGACAGCCAGGACAAAGTTGAGGGAACCTTTTGGGAATTTTCAATTTCCAATTTTCAATTTTCAATGAATTTTCAATTTTCAATTTACAATTAGCAAATTTAGCGATGGCTGAGGTAACAATTTCGGGTTTTAGTTCGCCAACTTCGGGAATCAGACTTTTTCCAAAAATTTGAAGTTTTGGATTAGCAGTTTTTGCTAATCTTTCTATTTCTCTTTCTAAATATGGCTCTAATTCTTCAACAATCAGAACTTTTTTCAAATTTTTAATAAAATTCTTTATTTTCTCTTTTGGTAAAGGATAAAAAAATCCCAGCTTCAAAACCGGTATTTTCAAACTAAGCTCTTTTAGTGCCTCTATTACATATAAATGGGCAACCCCTGAACTAATTATCCCTATTTTCTGTCTGTCGGTATCAGATACCGACAGACTTATCTCATTTATTCGGTTT
Organism: uncultured Candidatus Saccharibacteria bacterium; assembly: GCA_964431915.1. Classification (GTDB taxonomy): domain Bacteria; phylum Patescibacteriota; class Minisyncoccia; order Minisyncoccales; family CAZKCU01; genus CAZKCU01. The sequence goes on from CAYSLI010000001.1 coordinate 50,039, forward strand.
TTTTCAGAAAATTGCTTGACTTTTTCTATTTTTTCTAAAAGTTCTTTTTTCATCTCTAAAACTCTCGGGGGCATGGTAACAAATCTCTTTGGCTCTTTAATAAACTCTCCCGTTACGTTGCCGGGTCTCGTAATTTTTCCTAGTTTGACTGGCATTCGCTGGTGAGCAACTCTGGTTGTAGTCCTTATCATTACTGGAATTTTAAATTTTTCTGAAATTTGAAAAGCTAAATTTGTAAAATCTTTACATTCCTGAGGATCTGAAGGTTCTAAAACAGGAATATGGGCTAAGAAAGCAAAAGCTCGGCTATTTTCTTCAGATTGAGCTGAACTATGACAAGAAGGGTCATCGGCAACAATAATTACAGTTGGACCCTTTGTGCCAGTATATAAAAAAGGAAGTAAAGAATCTGAACAGACATTTGTCCCAAAATTTTTCATTGCCACCAAGGTTTTCAAGCCAGAAAAAGAAGCTCCAACTCCTGCTTCCAAAGCTACTTTTTCATTGGTAGAAAACTCAAAATAACCTTTATATTTTCCTGCTTGAGAAAGTTTAAAAAAGGTATTTCCAATTTCCGAAGCCGGGGTCCCGGGATAAGTAGAAACAAATTGAATCCCTACTTCCAAAGCTCCTCGAACAATTGCTTCATTGCCCAAAAGAATAATTTTTTTGCCAGGTTTACCCAGCAGGAGAACTTCTTCCATATATTTAAACTACAATATTAATAAGTTTCCCCGGAACAAAAATAACTTTTTTAATCTCTTTTCCTTTGAGCCATTTTTTGATTTTTTCTTGAGAAAAAGCCAATTCTTTTGCTTTTTCTTCTTTTATATCTGCTTCAACTTCTATTTTATCACGAATTTTGCCATTGACTTGAATAACTAAAGTTATTTTCTCCTCTTCAATTAATTTCGGGTCATATCTCGGCCAGGGCTGAGAGAAAATTGAATCTCTTTTCTTATAATCTTTAAGCTCTTTTTTATCTTTTAATTTTCGCCAAAGCTCTTCTGCCATATGAGGAGCAAAAGGAGAAAAAATCTTTAGGAAATTTTTAAAATCTCCTTTTTCTAATCCTCCCTTCTCTTTTTGCCAACTATTAGAAAACTCCATCAGCGAACTAATAGCTGTGTTGAACTTTAAATTCTCAATATCTTCTGAAACTTTTTTAATAGTCTGATGAAGTAATTTTCTTAAAGCAAAAGAGCTTTTAGATTTTTGAGAATAGGGAATTTGATTAGCTAATTTCCAAGCTTTATCTAAAAACCTCTTTGATCCCTTTACTCCTCTGGTATCCCAAGCGATAGTTTCAGCAAAGGGCCCTATAAACATCTCGTAAATTCTCAAAATATCAGCGCCGTATTGCTTTATAATTTGTTCAGGGTTAATTACGTTGCCCCGAGACTTGGACATTTTAATTCCTCCTTCGCCAAGAATCATTCCGTGAGAAGTTCGTTTCTTATAGGGTTCGGAGCCAATAACTTTTGGTACAACCCCTATGTCCCATAAAAATTTATAGATAAAACGAGAATACAAAAGATGCAAAGTAGTATGCTCCATGCCTCCATTATACCAGTCTACTGACATCCAATATTTAAGTAATTTTGGATTGGCTAATTTTTTATCGTTTTTGGGATCACAATAGCGAAGATAATACCAATTAGAACCAGCCCAGTTTGGCATAACATCGGTCTCTCTTTTTGCGGGACCGCCGCATTTAGGGCATTTAACATTTAGCCAATTTTCAACTGCTGCCAATGGGGATTCGCCAGTCTCAGTCGGTTGATATTTTTTAACCCGAGGAAGTTTAACCGGTAAATCTTTTTCTGCCACCGGCAACCAACCACATCTCTCACACTTTATCATTGGAATTGGCTCTCCCCAATAACGTTGGCGAGAAAAAATCCAATCTCTCAATTTATAATGAACAGTTTTTTTTGCTAAATCTTTTCTTTCTAGCCACTCAGCAATTCTTTCTTTGGCAATTTCTGAACCTATACCATCAAATCTTCCGGAATTAATTAAATATCCCTCATCTTCATAAGCTTTTTTGAACCTGCCGTTGGAAACCACTAATCCAGCTGTTTTTGGTAATTCTTTCTTTTCTTTAAAAGGTTTAATCACCTCAATCATTGGTAAATTATATTGTCTGGCGAAATCAAAATCTCTTTGGTCGTGAGCTGGAACAGCCATAATTGCCCCGGTACCATAGTGCATCAAAACATAATCTGCTAAAAAAATGGGAATTTGTCTCTGATTTACCGGATTTACTGCCTTTATTCCTTTAACTTCTATTCCAGTTTTTTCTTTAATTTCTGAAATTCTCTCTCTTTCAGTTTTCTTTTTAGATTGCTCAATATAATTTTTAACATATTTATAATTTGTAATCCGGTCTTTAAAATTTTCAATAATTGGGTGCTCAGGCGCCACCACCAAGTAAGTAGCACCAAATAAAGTATCTGCCCGAGTAGTAAACACTTGAATCTTTGAACTTGAATCTTTAATCTTGAAAGTTATCTCCCATCCTTCTGACTTTCCTATCCAATCTTTCTGGAGAATCTTAACTTTCTCCGGGTAATCAACTTTGTCTAAATCCTGAATTAGTCTTTCAGCATACCTGGTTATTTTAAGCATCCACTGTTCTTTTTCTTTTTTCACAACTTTTGTTCCACACCTTTCGCATTTTCCATCAACCACTTCCTCATTAGCCAAACCAATTTTACAAGCCGGACACCAGTTAATTGGCATTTTGCTTTTATAAGCTAATCCTTTTTTAAAAAGCTGTGTAAATATCCATTGAGTCCATTTATAATAGGCCGGATCAGTAGTATTAATTTCCCGGCTCCAATCAAAAGACAGACCTATACTTTTTTGTTGCTTCTTAAAAATAGAGATGTTTTTTCGGGTAGCAGCTCTTGGACGAATCCCGGTTTTAATAGCATAGTTTTCGGTTGGCAATCCAAAAGCATCCCAGCCCATAGAAAACAAAACATTAAAACCCTCCATTCTTCTCTTGCGGCTAACTATATCCAAAGCAATATAAGGTCGGCAATGCCCAACATGAAGCCCTTCGCCAGATGGATAAGGAAACTCAACCAAAATATAGGCCTTTGCCTTTTTGGAAAAATCTTTCGCTTCAAAAATTCCTATTTTATCCCAAACTCTTTGCCATCTTTTTTCTATTTTCTGGGGATTATAATTGACCATACTTAAATTTTAAATAATTTTTTAGCATTTTCAGTAGTAATTTTAGCTATTTCTTCAAAACTGAAATTAAATTCTTGGGAACAAAGGCTTACTTTTTTTAATTTTTAATTGTTCAAGAATTTTTTCTGAGGTTTCTGGTAAAAAGGGCCTTAACATCTCAGCGATGTTACTAACAGTAAATAGCAAATTACCAATAACTATTTTTTGATTTTCTTTTTCTTCCCAAGGTTTTTCTTTTTCAATATATCTATCGCAAAAACTAATTAATCCCCAAATGGAAATTAAGGCTTCATTAAATTTAAATTTCTCTAAAGATTTTTTATAATTTCCCCGCGTTTTGTCAATTTCTTTTTTGATATTTGGATTTTGGATTTGATTTGACGTTTGGATTTTGTTATTTGAATTTATCTTCTCTACCATTGTCAAAACTCTAGCTACCAAATTCCCAAGTCCTTTGGATAGATCAGCATTATACCTTGCTTCAAATTTCTCATAGGTAAAGTCGCCATCTTCAGTCGGCGGAATTTCCCTTAAAAGAAAATATCTTACAGCATCGGTTCCATATTTTTTTACTAGTTCAAAAGGATTAACAACATTTCCCAAAGATTTTGACATTTTTCGGCCATTAACTGTAATAAATCCGTGAACAAATATAGTTTTTGGAAATTTTAAATTAAGGGATAAAAGTATTGCCGGCCAAATCAAGGCATGAAATCTTACAATATCTTTACCGATACAATGGACATCGGCAGGCCAGTATCTTTTGAATCTTTCACTATTTTCTGAATAACCAATAGCTGAAATATAGTTAGTGAGAGCGTCTGGCCATATGTATAAAAATTGAGTAGGGTCATTAGGAACCGGAATTCCCCAATATTTTTCTTTCTCTCTTGAAAAACTAATATCTTCCAATCCTTGTCTGATAATAGCCAATATTTCATTTTTTCTTGATTCCGGAATAATCCTTATTTTATCCTTTTCAATTATTTCTTTTATCTTTTGAGAATATTTTGAAAGGCTGAAAAAATAATTTTCTTCCTCAATTAACTCTACTTTCTTTTGATGAATAGGACATTTTTCATCAACTAAATCTTTTTTAGTAACAAAAGCTTCGCAATCGGCACAATAAAAACCTCTATAGTTCTTTTTATAAATCTCCCCATTTTCTTTTAATTTTAACCAAACCTTCTTTACTGCTGGCCAATGTCTCTTTTTATCGGTGGTTCTAATAAAATCATTATTAGAAAGATTTAAAACTGTTTTTAATTCTCTAAACTTTTCTGATATCTCATCAGCAAACTCTTTCGGCGTTTTATTAGCCTTCTCTGCTGCCCTTTTAGTTTTTAATCCGTGCTCGTCCGTACCCGTTAAGAAAAAGGTGTCTTCGCCCAATGAATGATGATAACGAGCCAAAACATCTGCTTGAATTATCTCTAAGGCAAAACCAATATGGGGTGACGCATTAGTATAAGGAATACTAGTAGAAATAAAAAATTTTTTGTTTTTTGTCGACATTAGAATATAATTAAATATAAATTAACTTAATAATTAATCTTATCATATTTTAATTAAAATTCCATGATTGCAACTCCTCATCTTCTTGTCGGTGCTGCCATAGTTTCGAAAATTAAATTTTTACCTTTGGCATTTTTCCTCGCTTTTTTAAGCCATTATCTTCTGGATTTTATACCGCATTGGGAATATTCTTTTGAAAATATTAAAGAAAGACGATGGAGAAATTCATTTGGTGATTTCTTAAAAGTGGCTCTGGATACTTCCTTTGGACTATTGCTCATTTTTATCTTTTCAAAAAATTGGCCACTGGCCCTTGTTGGCGGATTTTTTGCCATTTTATCAGATGGACCTATGGTTATTAATTTAATCCTCCTTAATAAATCATTGAAATCATTAAAAATCTTTGAGGATTTTCATCAAAAATTTCACTATCCAAAAAACAAAAAAATCTCCCCTTTTTGGGGAATTTTTAGCCAAGTTGTAATAGTTTTAATAGCTATTTTCCTGCTACGATAACCACAAATTCACCTTTTATCTCATTTTTTTTAATTTCTTTTATTACCTTTTCAATTTTCCCCCGATAAATTGTTTCAAATTTTTTAGTTAATTCGCGACAAACAACTATTTTTCTATCGGCGCTAATCTGTTCTCCCTTCTGTGTAAATCTGTATAAATCGCGAAGCGATTTAAGAATTCGGTGAGGGGATTCGTAGAAAATTACTGGGTATTTAGATTCTATAATTTCTTCAAAAAAATTTTTCCTCTTTCTTTTCGTTGGCGGGAAACCCATAAAAATAAATTTATCCATAGCAATACCAGAAATAGAAGCTGCCGCCGTTACTGCCGAAGACCCAGGAACAGGAACAATTTCTACTACGAGCCCCGGACTCGTAATAATCGCGCTAATCAGTCTATTCCCGGGGTCGGAAATTCCCGGGGTACCGGCATCAGAAACCAAGGCCAAATTTTTACCTTCTTTTAAAAGTTGAATGATGTATTCAACTTTTTTTAGTTTGGAATGCTGATGGTAACTTAGAGTTGGAGTTTTTATTTGGTAATGATTCAATAATTTTTTGGTGACTCTTGTATCTTCACACAAAATTAAATCAGCCCCCTTTAAAATTTGGAGGGCTCTAAATGTTAAATCTTCGAGGTTCCCAATTGGAGTACCTATAATATAGAGAGTGCTCATAAAAGAACTGCTTCTTCCTCTTTCTTTTTTTTCAGAAAATCTTTTAAGAATTCAAATAGAATCCCAGCTAAAGGAACAGCTAAAATTGCTCCTAAAAGTCCCCAGAGAGTTCCCCCAATTGCCAAAGACATTAAAACTAAAACCGGGGAAAGACCAATAAATTTTTTTGTTAAAACTGGCGTCAAAATATTGGCATCAATTTGCTGAATTAAGATAAAAACAATAAAAACAAAAATTGCTTTATATACATTTTCTAAAGAGATAATTACAAAAAGGAGAACTGCTGTAATAATCGGTCCCAGATAAGGAATAAAATTAAGGGCTCCAGCAAACAATCCCAAGGAAGCAGGATAATCTACCTTAAAGAGTAATAAAGCAACGAAAGTTGCTACTCCAACAAATAAACAGGTTAATATTCTTGTCAGAAACCAACCACTAACTTTCTTTTGACATCTTCTCCAGAGAGACAAAGCATAGTCCTCATATTTTTTGGGGAAAAGAAGACTTAAACTCTTTTCAATTACCTTTTCATCCAAAGAGAGGAAGATAGCAATAGCTAAGATAAAAATTGTTTTGAAAATTCCTCCAAAGACTATTAATAAGACATTAAAAATGTTGGCAGCTATTCTATCTAATGCCCCTCCCAGAGTATTAACAAAAGTTTCAATATTTTCAAATGCCTGAATGCCCATTCCTTTTAAAGGAGGGGAAATCTTTTCAAAATATTGGGGGAGAATTTTTGAAAATTGTTGAATTTCAGAAACAAATATGGGAACAATCAAATAAATCAAAAGGATCAAGAATCCAAAAACTCCAACATAGACAAAAATAACTGCCAAGACACGGGGGATTTTTAATTTCCTTAAAAAATTAATGACTGGATTAAATAAAAGGGAAATTATTAAGGCAAAAATAAACCAGACCAAAATATCTCTAATTTGGTAGAGAACATAAAAAGAGAGAATAGCAACAGAAATTTTCAAAATTGTCCCCCAGGAAATATCAAGAATTTTTTCATTGTTCATATCTTTAATAATTTTTGGAACTTATTTTTATCCTTAAATGGGCCAATGAGAGCTAAATTTAATTTTCTTGGTTGAAAAATATCTCTGGCTACTTTTAGAATATCATCTTGACTAACTTTATCAATCATTTTGCACTCTTGAGCGGGAGTTGAAATTTTCCTTTTTAAAATTTCCTGAGTCCCGAGATAACTCGCCCAGGCATCAGAAGTTTCCAATCCCAGATAAAGATGACCCTTAATATTATCTTTGGCTTTCTGAAGTTCTTCTCTTGGAACTTTTTTCTCTTTTAAATTTTTATACTCTTTCAAAATGATTTTTATTGCCTCCTCTGTCCTTTTATTGCCAATTCCAGCATGAGTAACAAGATATCCTGTATCAGTATAATTTTCAGAAATAGTCTTAATATAATAAGCCATCCCTCTCTTTTCCCTAATTTCAGTAAAAAGCCTGGAGCTCATAACTCCTCCCAAAAGATTTGCCAAGACAGCGAGGGGGTATCTTTCTGGTTTAAAAATGTTATAAGCTCTGACCCCTAAGGTTAAATGGGTCTGGTCGGTTTCTTTTGTCCGAAGTAAAATCTGAGGAGATTTTTGTCTTTCAATTACCGGTTTTTTGAGTAAAGATTTGGTCTTTCTGAATTTTTCAAAAAAATTTTTTATTTTAGAAAAGGCTTCTTTAGTTTCAAAATTTCCAGCCAAGGAAACAACTATATTTTCTGCGCTAAATTGTTTTCTAAAATAATCTAAGATATCTCTTCTGGAAATTCTTTTTACCGTTTCCTTTTCCCCGGCAATCATCCAACCAGCAGGTTGCTCTCCGTATAAAAGTTTTTCCCAAAGTTCCAAAACATAACTCTGGGGAGTATCTAAATACATATTAATTTCTTCTATAATCGCCTTTCTTTCCTTTCCAATCTCTTTTTCTTTAAAAAGAGAATTAAAAATCATATCAGATAAAACATCGGCTGCTAAGTCAAAATGCTTTGAATCAACCTTTACCCAAAATCCCATAAATTCTTTACCGGTAAAGGCATTATAAATTCCGCCTACCCTATCTAATTCTTTGGCAATATCTAAAGTCCGGGGGCGTTTTTTTGTTCCCCGAAAAGCCATATGCTCTAAAAAATGAGAAATACCATTTATCTCTTTTTTTTCATATTTCGAACCAGTAGCTACTAATATCAAAACAGTTATTGCCTGGGTATTTTGCAAGGGAATAGTAATAATTCTCAAGCCGTTTTTAAGAGTCGTTTTTCTATGCATTTAATTTCTCTTTTAGAATATTTATTAAATCTTTAATTTTTACTCTTTCTTGCTTCATTGTGTCGCGATTGCGAATAGTTAAAGTATCATCCTTTAATGTTTGGAAATCTACCGTAACCGACACAACAACAGCAATTTCATCACCGCGACGATAACGACGGCCGATTGAACCTAACTCGTCATACTGACAAACAAAATGAGGTTTTAACAATTGATAAACTTCTTTAGCTTTTTTCACTATTTCTGGTTTATTTCTCACTAAAGGCAAAACAGCAACTTTCATTGGAGCAATCTTTTTATCAAGTTTCAGCAAAATTTCAGTTTCTTTCGTTGCTTTTGTTGTTTTTGTTCTTCCTCCTTTTATTTCTTGATAGGCATCGCAAATAAGAGCTAAAACTATCCTTTCCAGTCCTACTGTTGGCTCAACCACATAAGGAATATATCTTTTACCAGAATCCTCATCTAAATAACTTAAATCGCGGCCTGAAAATTTAGAATGTTGTGATAGGTCAAAATCAGTTCGATTGGCGATACCAGCTAATTCTGACCAACCAAAAGGAAATTTATATTCAATATCAATTGTTCTTTTTGAGTAATGGGATAGGGCTTCCTTTGGATGTTCATGTCTTCTTAAGTTTTCTTTTTTCAGGCCTAAATCCAGAAAGAACTTTTCCCACTCTACTACCCAAAAATTAAACCATTTTTCATCTTCTCCTGGTTTAACAAAATACTCAATCTCGGCAATATTAAATTCTCGAGTTCGAAACGTAAAATTACCGGTAGTTATCTCGTTTCGAAAAGAACGGCCAATTTGAGCAATTCCAAAAGGAATTTTTAAACGCATCGATTCTTGAACAAGTTTAAAATCGGTAAACATTGACTGGGCGGTTTCTGGTCTTAAATAAGTTTGATGGGCTTTATCTTCTACCGGGCCCAGGAAAGTTTTAAACAACAAATTGAAAAGACGAGGTGGAGTAAATTCTTTTCCACCACAATTAGGACATTGATTTTTAGTTTTAGCTTTTCCCTCCCCAATAAACCTGCCATCTGCCATATGGTCGGCCCGAAAACGCGAATGACAATTTTTGCATTCAATTAAGGAATCGGTGAAATGTTCCAAATGTCCCGAGGCATTCCAAACATTGGGGTGCATCAAAACCGTTCCATCAATCAAAACTACATCATCTCTTTTTTGAACAAATCTCTTTAGCCATTCTTCTCTGATATTATTTTTTAAAAGAGATCCTAAGGGCCCGTAATCCCACAATGCTTCCACTCCACCGTAAATTTCCGAGGATTGAAAAACAAATCCCCGCCTTTTACACAAAGATATAATTTTTGACATTAAATCAGTCATGTTTTTTATTGAATCTTGCCCATTTCCTCGCTAATAGTCGGGTCATCTGGCAAAGAGGCATTAACCGGATCGGCTGTAGCTTCCACCTTTTCTCCTGTCCAGACATCTTCTCCGATTATTCTAACCTGAGAAATAAGTTCAGGAATCTCTCTTCTCTGGGCCGAATCAGGAGTTAAAGCAACTTGAAAGGAAATCTCAGGCTCGGGGCCCGAAATTCCTTTTCCTGCTGTTAACTCACCAATTTCCCAGACAATTTCCCGGCTCACAGAGTCAAAAGAAAACTTAGCTTCTTTTGAAGAAATTTCGCCAGTTAATCTCACCTGAAGAGGTAAATTAGCTTTAACTTTTAGATTTTTAACATCGTTGTAAAAATTTTTAGCCTGCCAAAAGATAGTATAAGTTGTTGTAGAGCCAACCCGGGGAGGAAGGGGCCCATAATTTTTAAAAGCTCCCTTGTCAAAATAACCTCTCTGAGAAATAGCCAGCTTTGTGTTAATTTTAGTAATAAATTCTTCTTTAGCCTCACTCAAGCTAATTTTAGTTTTGATTTGAGGATTTTTGAGAGAGAAATCGTCTTTCACTCTTACCCAAAATCCAACTTTTCCTTCTTCCATACTGGATAGAAGACGTAATTGGGGAACTGTAATATGGTCCCAGATAATTGAGTTTGAACCTTTTTGAAATTGGCCGGCTCCAGCTTGAAGAGTGTCAAAATCTAAAACTCCTCCTTCTAACTGAACTACCAAAAATAAATTTTCCAAACCTTCCTCTCCGGTATTTTTAAAGAAGACTTCGTAATACAGATAATCCCCGGGGCAAGCTGAATATTGAGGAGAATTATTAATTTGATAGGAGAGAAAAATCGAAGGTCTGGTAATTTCTATCCCCTTAGTTGTCTCTTTTAATAAAACAAATTCTCCTTCCTGCCAGATGCCTAAATTTGCCCGAAAGATTTTTGACTCTTGAACCTCTCCCCTTAGAATGCCGGAAACTTCAATTCTTCCTCCCCCAGCCTTATTTAAAAGTGGAATCTCCCATTCTGTTTTTCCTAAGGACTTTGGCTGACTCTCAAAAAACTCAAAGCCAGCAGGATATTCAATCCTTACTCTTAAATTAGAAATAGGATAATCTATATTTGAAAAATAATTTAACCTAAAGAGAGTTTTTCTGCCAGGTTCAACTTTCGAAGGAAAATCAAATTCAAAAGTAAGAGGAACACTTTTAATTAAAGTAGTGAAAGTGGTGGCTGACTCATAGCGAGTTTTTAGATTTTTTGGTTTATAACTTAACCAAGCCTTGGCAATCTTAGCTTCATTTTCTCTACCTAATAATCTGGCTTTAAAATGGAAGGTTCTCTCTTGGCCAGGGTAGATATCCTCGAGTTCTTTTTCTTGTCTTGGAGATACTTCTTCTTGAGGCAGGGCTTCCTGATTTTCAGACCGGATTTCTTCTTCGACAACTATTGAATTTTTAGGATATTCAAAAATAAGTTTTGGCTCTTCTAACCTGATATTGCCATTATTTTTATATTTCACTATATATTCAATTTCTTGAGCCATTTCTACTTCTTCTGGTCCCAAAATTTCCACTCTCAAAATCTCTTTGGAATAAATATTTCTTTGATAATACCAAAAACCGGCTACCCCTAAGATAATCGTTAAAATGATAATAACTTTTATTAATTTCCCCTTCATGTACCGAGCTTCCATTTATGGAAGCAAAGGTGAAGAAGAGGGCGAAGCCCTCTTCGCCTTAGTCTATTTTAGCATACTTCAGCCTTCTTTTAAAAAAGTAAGATAAAGTTCTGATATTTCTTTTAGATTTTTTCTCTCTTCTTTTATTATTTTAAGTCTGGGCAATATTTCCCAATTATTTGAAAGAAAAATTCTTAAAATTTTAACCGTAACTACGCTTATTTCTTTTACTCTTTCTTTTTCTTCTGGGCTGAGTTTTTTCAAACATCTCCAGCATACTACCCCTCCTTCCTTTGGCACAAAATAAAAAGTTTCTGGCAAAAGTTTCTCTCTGCAAATTGGGCAAGTAGAAAGTTCAGGTTTAAACCCTAAAAGAGAAAAGAGGTTCCAGAGGAAATAGCAATAAATTAGTTGTAAGTTGTAAGTTGTAAGTTGTAAGTTGTTTAATTTTATAAAAGCTTCATTTAATAAATTCCAAATATCTTTGTCAGGTTCTTGTCCTTTGACTAAATTATCCAAAACTTCTGAAATCTGATAGGCAATAACCAATCTCTCTAAGTCTTTTCTGATATTTTTAAATTTCTCAATTAAAATGGCATCGGTTAGGGTTTTGTAGGCTTTCCCTTGAATAAATTCAATCTCTGAAAAATAAAAAAGTTCGGCTCCTGCTCTTAATTTTGATTTGATTTTCCTGATAGCTCTTCCCAAAATCTCTAATTTCCCGAAATCCTTAGTATAAATTGTAAAAAGCTGATCGGCCTCACCCCTATCCTCTTTTTTTATAATTATCCCCTGAGTTCTGTAATGAGTGAACATCTTAAATCATTTCCCCAGAATTCCCTTTGTCAACCTTTTTGCTTTCCCTTTATCTTCATAGGATAAATCTTTAAATTTCCCCCATTTCCCCAAATTTAATTGTTTTTCTGCTTCCTCCACGTCTTTTTTCTTTACAGAACTGCCGTGGCCGAAAAGCTTTTCCCCTATCCTAGTCGTGTCTTTTTTTGCCAAACTGGTTCTTCTATAAAGCTCGGGATTTCCTAATTGATGCATAAAATTCCCCCGATTCATATAAGACTTTCCTCCGAACATTGAACTATCTTTCTCTTCTTTTTTTGGTGATGGAGTTGAGGTTTTTTCTGGTCTTCTTTTTATTCCTCCCCCACCAAAAATTTTTTTAATATCAAAAATTGCCATATTTTTAAATTTTTTCAATTGCTAACCATAATTTTGTTTGACCGACCTTTAAATTTTTTTCAATGTCAAAGATTTTCTTTAATTTTTTACCAAAAAGAAAATCTCTGGCTTTGGTCTCTTCTAAAATGTCTTTTTTATTTTTTTCTAAAACTTTCTTCAATTTCTCTTGGCACTCACAATAAATAATAATTTTGTCTTTGGGAGTAAGTTTAGCTTTTTTCCGCAGTTGCTGAACTTGTCGGATAAATTCTCGAACCTGCCCTTCCTCTCTTAACTCTTTGGTAATTTTTATATCCAACTCTATTTCCTCTTTAATCTTCGGGTCAAAAACTATTTCTTTAACATTAACTTCTTCTTTAATTAGCTGTAATAGTTCTTTATTATTTTTGATTTTTGATTTTTGATTTTTGATTTTGAGCAAAGCGAGAGGTTGACGTACTTTAATCCCGGCCTTTACTCTTTCAGCCAACGCGAAAGCGACTACTTCTCGACCCTGCTCCATTTTTTCTTCTAAGTCTTTGTTAATTAATCTTTTGTTTGGCTTAGGATAATCAGCCAGATGGACTGATTCTTTGAGGCCGCTTAATTTTTGGTAAATTTCTTCAGCAATAAAGGGTGTAAAAGGAGCTAAAAGCTTACTTAAATTCAAAAGCAGATAATAAAGGGTCTGACGGGCTTCATCTTTTTCTTTTTTCGCTTCTGGTTTTTGGAACCTTCTCCGGGAACGACGGATGTACCAATTAGATAAATCCTCAACAAAATCTTCAAATAATCTCGCAGCCGAAACAATATCATAATTATCCAGATTTTTAATTACCCGAAGATTTAAATTTTCTAAGCGAGAGAGAATCCACTTGTCAAGTAAATTTTGGGATTTAAAATTTTCTTTTGGTTTAAACTGTTTGTCAGTATAAGTGGAAAAGAACACTAAAACATTTCGCAAGGTATCAAAAAACTTTCTATATATAGTTTGAACGTCTTTAAAATCAAATCTTTTGGGATCAGCTACTTGGTTGATTGTATAAAAATAGAATCTGGCAACATCGACTCCAAATCTGTCAATTACATCTTTGGGCCAAACAATATTACCTTTTGACTTTGACATTTTTTTGCCTTTGGCATCTAAAACAATGCCATTAACCACAACATTTTTATAAGGAGTACCAAAATTTAAAAGGGTTGAAACAGCCAATAGGGTATAAAACCAACCTCTTGTTTGGTCTAATCCTTCACAAATAAAATCTGCTGGGAAAGACAAACTCTTATCGATTCTTTCTTTGTTCTCAAAAGGATAATGCCATTGGGCAAAAGGCATACTTCCCGAATCAAACCAACAATCAATTACTTCAGGAACTCGTCTCATTTGACCACCACATTTTTTGCACTTGAAAGTAATTTTGTCAATAAAGGGTTTGTGTAAATCAGTAATTTTTTTACCGCTTAATTTTGTTAATTCCTCAATTGATCCAATCACTTCAATATTATTACAAGATTTTTGATTTTTGCTGTTTTGGCATTGCCAAATCGGGAGAGGTGTACCCCAGTAACGCTCACGCGATAAGTTCCAATCTTTAATTTCTCTGAGCCATTCACCGAATCTCCCTTCTTTCAAATAATTGGGGACCCAGTTTATTTCTTGATTGTTTTTGAGCAGCTCTTTTTTAAGAGCAGTCATTTTAATAAACCAAGAAGTTTTAGCGTAATAAAGTAAGGGGGTACCACAACGCCAACAAAAAGGATATTCATGTTCGTATAATTCTTCTTTGAAAAAAAGGTTTCTTTTTCTTAAATCTTCAATAATTGGAGGGTCAGCTTCTTTAACAAATAGCCCTGCCCATTTTTTAACTTCTGTTTTAAAACACCCACTCTCATCAACAGTCATTAGAATTGGTAAATCATTTTTCTTTGCTGCTGCCATATCTTCTTCTCCAAAAGCTGGGGCAACATGGACTAAACCTGTTCCCTCCCCTAATGAAACAAAATCGCCAGGAATTATATGGTAAGCTTTTTTATCAAGCCTTGCAGAAGGAAACAAAGGTTGATACTCCATTCCAAGAAGTTCTTTTCCTTTAAACTCTTGAACAATTTTATCCCCTACCCCACAAGCTTTCATTCGTTCTTTTGCCAAAATCAAATATTCATCATCGACTTTTGCCCTAACATAAGTAAAATCAGGATTTACGGCAATTGCCACATTCCCTGGTAAAGTCCAAATTGTTGTTGTCCAAATTAATAAATAAGTATTTTTGAACTTTAAATTTTTAACTTTCAACTTTACATATAACGCTGGTTCTTTAATTTTCTTGTATCCTTGAGCTACTTCGTGGCTAGACAGACTCGTCCCACATCTCGGACAATAAGGCACAACTTTGTAATCTTGATATAATAATCCTTTCTTCCAAATTTTCTTTAAAGCCCACCATAAGCTCTCAATATAATCATTACTACAGGTAATATAAGCATTTTTTAAATCAAGCCAGAAACCAATTCTTTTAGTAAATTCTTCCCATTCTTTTTTATAGGTAAAAACATTTCTTTTACACTCTTCAATAAATTTCTCAATGCCAAGTTGCTCGATTTCTTTTTTAGTTTTAATTTTAAGTTTCTCTTCAGCCGCTATCTCAGTGGGTAAACCATGAGTGTCCCAACCGGCCTTTCTCTCAACAAAAAAACCCTGCATAGTTTTATAACGCAAAATTATATCTTTGAAAGCCCGAGCCAAAAGATGATGGATACCAGGCAAGCCATTAGCGTAGGGTGGTCCTTCAAAAAAAACAAATTTTGGACCTTTTTTGGTCTTCTCTAAACTCTTCTTAAAAATTCTATTCTTTTCCCAGAATTTGAGAATCATCTCTTCTAATTTTCGAGGTTCATATTTTTCCATTTTTTCTCTTATTTCTTGAATCTAAATTTTTTAATTCCTGGCAAATTTGTTTTGGCCATTTTTCTCCAAAATTTGTATCTAAAAATTTAAAATTAAAATGATTTTTGTAAAAATCTAGATAATCTTTAGTGGTAAAAGACCAAGAGTTTTTAAATTCATATGGCTGAGAAATAATAACAGGTATTAAAAATTTATCTTTGAAAAGCGTAGGAAGCATTTTAGCAATATCAACTAGAGTCTTTTGAATCCTGTGCTGCTTACTTCTTGTTTTATATTTAGCCTTGTGCGAAAAAATGGCAATGATAAATTCTGTCCCCTTGGGGCCTATCAATCTGAGATCGTATTCCCTTCCTTTAGGAACAAAATTAACTTTAAAACCTTGCTTTAAAGCAAACTTTAATAATTCCTTCGCATAAACCTCAATGTAGCATAAAAAGTCTTCCGTCCTTAGGTTAGTATCCTTCCATTCATTAATATCTAGTTTTACTTTTACGGGAATTGTAACACACTTTTTATTTAAAGCCAGTGACTGAAGTTCTCTTGATAAAACTTTTGGGATGCTTTTATTTATAACTATTTGAATATATGAATGAGTGTTATTACTTGAATATGGATAACATTGGAGCGTTAAATTTTTTTTCTTGATTCTAAAAAGTCTAACCGTCCAACCTGAATTTTTTAAAAAAGATAGCTTAACTTGTCTCTTGCCAGAGGGTAATTTACTTGGTTTTGTCCCGAAAGCCATGCTGCTAATTCGCAAGAATATTCTCTTTGATTTAGAAAAATATCTACTAATTTTTTTCTCAGTCTTCCATTTATATTCTCTTATCCGAGTACTCTGCTCGTAAGTTATTGAAGCAGGAATTTCTATAACCATATTACCCCTTAAGCTTCTCTCTGAATCCTTAATCTTGTTTTCTTGCCAGAATTTTAGGATTTTTTTCTCAATTTTAGGAAAATCTATGGACATAGTTTTCTCAGCTCGCCAACTTCTATATGCTTTTGATCCAAAAGTTGTTCATTGTTTAAGCTCTTTACCGCTCCTTCCAAAAGCCATAAAGGGCCTCCATGACTAACAATTAAGATTTTTTTGTTTTTGTATTTTTTGTCAATCTCTTTTAAAAAATTTACCATTCTTTTTTGGCAGTCTTGCCGGCTTTCTCCGCCCGGAGGTCTTTTTATAAATCTTAATAGAGAAACTCCTGGAAAATCTTGATAAAATTCTTCTCTTAATCTTCCCTGATAAATTCCTACATTAACATCTCTTAATCTTTTATCAAAATTTATTTTTAATCCGAGCTCTTTAGCCACAATTTTGGCGGTCTGGCGCGTCCGAAAAAAATCTGAGGCAAAAATTAAGTCGATTTTTTCTTTTTTAAGTTTTTTCGCAATAGACTTTATCTGATTTTCTCCCCTTTTTGTTAATCTCACGACCGGGTTTTCTGGCCAGGGATAAGTAAAATCTTTCTTTTTTGTCTGATAAATTGTCTGGCCATGCCGCAAAATGAAATAAATATTTTGCATAATTACATTTTTTCTGGAGCGGAAATGCCCATTAGATATAAAACGTTTTTTAAAACAGTTTTAGTGGCTGAGATTAAAGCCAATCTTGCCTCAGTTAATTCTTTGTTATCTGATAAAACTTGACAATCTCTATAAAATTGGTGAAATTGATGGGCAAGTTCAAATGCATACTGAGGTAATCTCTGAACCTGATAATCCTTTGTCGTATCCTCAACAATTTCTGGGAGTCTAATAAGTTGTTTAATTAAGTTTAACTCATTATCGTGATTTAATAATTGAAATTTTGCATTTTGCATTTTGGGTTTTGGATTTGATTTGATATTTGACATTTGGATTTTGGATTTTACAAGAATGCTATGTATTCTGGCGTGAGCATATTGAATATAATAAACCGGATTTTTTTCTGACTGTTTTTTAGCTAGAGTGAGGTCGAAATTTAAATGAGTATTAGCTGATTTTTGGAGAAAAAAGAATTTAGCAACATCAACTCCTACCTCCCGGAGTAATTCATCCATAGTAACAAGAGTTCCCCGTCTTTTTGAAATTTTCAGCTTTTTCCCTCTTTCAAGTATAGTTACAAATTGAAGCAATAAAATATCAAGTTTGCCTTTATAACCTAAAGCTTCCACTCCTGCCTGAAGACCTGCTACATCACCGGCATGGTCAGCTCCCCAAATATCTATTACTTTGTCAAATTTCTTCTTCTCAAATTTATAGTGGTGATAGGCAAGGTCACCTGCCAGATAAGTTTTATCACCATCCGCTTTGACTACTACCCTGTCTCTTTTGTCGTCATATTTGGAGCTTCTGAACCAAACTGCTTTTTCTTTTTGATAAATTAAATTTTTCTGCTCCAAAATCTTCAAAACTTTGTCTACTTGGCCGCTCTCGTGAAGGGTTTTTTCTGAAAACCACTCGTCATAATTAATCCCCATTCTGTCGGTTGTTTTTTTAATCATCTCATCAATAATAATTTTGCCAGCTCTCTCACCTGCCTTATGGGGCTCTTTTTCTTTGATTCTTTTGGCAAGTTCATCAATATATTTACCTTTGTATTTTGCCTCTTTGTCTTCCAAAATAGAATGTCCCAGAGCTAAAATTTGCATCCCGTAATCATTAATATAGTAAGCTTTTTCTACTTTAAATCCCACTTTTTCCAGAACGTTTCCCAAAACGTCACCAAAAGGACCGCCTCGAGCATTGCCGACAGTTAGAGGACCTGTTGGATTTGCCGAAATAAATTCTACCTGGACTTTCTTTCCTTTGCCAATATTTAACTCACCAAACCTCTCTCCCTTCTTTAAAATTTCTCCAATTCTCTGTTGTAAATATTCTTTTGAAAGAAAAAAATTAATAAACCCTGGTTTGACTACCTCAACTTTGTCAAAAAAATCAGATTTGAGACCTAAGATTTGAGATTTGAGATTTTCTGCTGTTTCCAATGGGTTTTTATTTATTTCCCGCCCGATTACCATCGCCGCGTTTGTGGCATAATCTCCGTGGGGCTTTTGTTCTGAATATTCTATCTGAATTTCAGGGATATCAATTTCTGGCAAAATTCCTTTTTTTTGGAGTAATTTTGTTGATTTTTCTATTAATTTTTTAATTTCTTCTCTTGCCATCAGTTTCAGATTATCATATTTTCTGCTAAACTTAAAGTATGAAAATTTTAGCTAAAAACAAAAAGGCTTATTTTAATTATGAAATCCTGGAAAATTTTGAGGCAGGAATTTCTTTGATTGGCCAGGAAGTGAAATCAATAAAAACAAGGGGAGTGAGTTTGGCAGGTTCATATGTGGTTTTGAAAGACGAGGAAGTTTTTTGGATTGGGCTTAATATTCCTCCTTATCAGCCAAAAAATGCGCCAAAAGATTATAATCCAGCGAGAACACGAAAACTTCTTCTTAAAAAATCAGAAATTAAATATTTAATTGGTAAATCAAAGCAAAAAGGCTTGACTTTAATACCCCTTAGGTTATATACTAAAAATGGGAAAATAAAGTTAGAGTTCGGAACAGCAAAAGGAAAGAAAAAAGCTGATAAAAGAGAATTAATTAAAAAAAGGGAAATAGAAAGACAAATTAAAAGAGAATTAAAAATGCGGGGATGACAGGGTTCGATGAGGAATTAACTAAAATAAGCAGGTTGAGTATTCTCAAATCTCATTAAACTTTGAGAAAAACAAAAATAAGTGCCAACTTATTTTCTAAACCTGCTTTAGCTTATGCTTAAAGCAGCATCCTCTTTGCTGATTCTCGATAGGTAAAGCTGGGTGTAATATTCATCGAGATAGACAAGTTTCGTTGTTTCGCGAACTTGTCGAAAAAAAAGAGACAAATAGTGGTACTAGGTTTTGTCTGTTTGATCCAGTATTCCAAAATTAAAACAGAACAAACTTGTAGAATTATTTTAGAAAAATTCCTCAGATGGGACTTCGATGTCCCCATCTCCACAACACCTCCCCAAATAAAAAGAGAAAGGAAAATCTGTTTAAAAGACCATTAGTCAACAACCGAATAAGGGCTCCTCAGGTCAGGGTGATTGACAAGACCGGAAAACAGCTGGGAATTTTGCCAATTGGAAAAGCGCTCCAGATAGCTAGGGAGCGTAATTTAGATTTAATTCAAGTCACCGAGAAGGTAATGCCACCTGTCTGTAAAATAATGGATTACGGGAAGTATCTTTATCAAGAAAAAAAGAAAGAAAAGTTAGCTCCAAAAAGTTCGGGTGAGTTAAAAGGGATAAGATTAGGGTTTGGAATTTCTCAACATGACTTGGAAGTCAGGGCAAAGTTAGCAGAAAAATTTTTAAAAAAAGGGCATAAAGTCAGAGTAGAACTAATCTTAAGGGGTCGGCAAAAAGCCCTTCCTGATTTTGCCAGAGAGAAAATGAACCAATTTCTTAGAATTTTAGAAGGGATTTTACCAATAAAAATTGAGCGGGAATTGAAAAGAGAGTCAAGAGGTTTTACAACAATAATCTCAAAAAGCAAAGAGGATAAATCCTCTTCTTAAGCGAAGTAAGATGAAGACACGGAAATCTATATTAAAACGTTTTAAATTTACTAAAACCGGCAAGGTCTTAAGAAGACCAACCGGTCTTAGTCATTATCGAGCAAAAAAATCCGGGAAAAGAATTAGAAAAAGCCGAAAATTGGTTGAAGTTTCAAAAGCTGAAACTAAAAAAATAAAGCGACTGTGTCGCTAACTTAAAGAAATTATGGTCAGGGTAAAACGAGGAAAAATTGCTCACAAAAGAAGAAAGCATTTATTAAAATATGCCAAAGGTTTCAGCTGGGGAAGAAAGGCAAAATACCGAGCAGCTAAAGAAGCTTTACTTCATGCCAGGTCTTATAGCTACCGAGACAGAAGAGTTAAAAAAAGAGATTTTCGAAAACTCTGGCAAACTAAAATTAATTCTGCCTGCCGCCAGGCAGGAATTTCCTATAGCCGATTCATTGCTGGCTTAAAGAAAAATAAAATTGAGCTAGATAGAAAAATCTTAGCTACTTTAGCTCAAAACCATCCAAAAATCTTTGGGAAAATAGTAGAGAAGGTAAAAAGTTAATCCTTACTTTATTTTTCGAAAATTAAAAGTCCGCACTTGAGTGCGGACTTTACTAATTAGGCATCTACCTAAAGTATTTTGATATCAAATCTTCCCCGGTAAAACAGCACATGCAAATCTCCTTGTCGGGTTTCAGAGGATTTTCTTTCTTTCTCTCCTCACTTTGGGCTTCTTCTATTGATTTAAGGTAATCTTCTCCCGTATTAAACTCTAAAGTTGCCACTCCTAATTTTCGTCTCATTTCTTCTCTGGTGTTATTTACCGCAAATAAGTCTTTTGTGTATCTCAAAGGAACTTCTAAAGAACAAGCTTTTATTTTAGGAGGACAAGCTATCCTTAAATGCAAAGGGATATTTTCTTCTAATACCGGATGAAACTTCTTCATTAGCGCAACTATCCTAAAAAGGCGGGTCATAAGCTGGTTGGCTTCCACAATAGAGTCATCAACCATAATAATTCTCTTGAAAGCCCTTAGTACCCATTCAATTGGTAGGAGTTTACCTTTCCCCCTCTCTTTTCTTCCCTGCTTTAGGATGTCAAGGAAGCTGCGGCCAAATTGAGAATTATATTGCCAGACATTCACCAATGGAATTTTTGACTCAAAGGCATAGCCCTCAGCAGCTGATATTCCGGAAAGGGGAAATGGAGAAACAATTTCAGCTTCTACCGGGTGTTGCTGAGCAAGTTTCACTCCCATATTAAACCGAGCCTTTCCTACATCAATCTCCTCAAAAATACTGGACGGACCAACGTAGTAGCCGAATTCAAATCCGCAAAGAGCTGAAATTTCCGGGTTCTTTTCTGGCAATATCTGCTCCAATGTATTAAATCCAGTAGAATTGATTTCAATAATCTCTCCGCGCTTTACCTCTCTTACAAGCTCCATTCCGATTTCTGGGAAAATAGCTGATTCGGTAGCCACCGCGCAACCACCTTCCTTTTTATTTCTTCCAATAGCTAATGGTTTAAAACCTAAAGGGTCTCGACAGGCGAAAACACCATCAGGTGTAAGCATCACCAAATTAAATCGGCCCTTGACGCTCTGAAAGATGTTCTCAAACCTCTCTACTGGATTTTTCCCTTGTGAAGCTAATCCAGCACAAATTTCAAGGTCTGAACCTCCAAGATAAGGAAATTTTTCTCGGATTTCTCCGCGGTTGGCTATTTTTATATTTCCAGCGATGGAAAAAGCTTCTCGTCCAGCTTCTTCTCTTAAAATTGGCTGTTCGTTGCGGATCCAAACACCTCCGATAGCTCTTTGCCCCTTTTTGATAGTTGGATATTCCTGTGCTTTTTTGTCAAAAAACGGTCGGACCAAGCCAGAAGTAGTAGCTTTTTGGATTTTCCCCTTATCAAAAATTGAGAATCCGCCGCCGCTATCTCCCCGGGTAGGCTGAAGAAGGCTTGTTCCCCATTTCAATTCGTTCCAGCAGTTTCTATCTAAACTTATTCCAAATATTCCAGCCATTTCTCTACCTCCTTTTTCTTTATTTTGTTTTGTTAAATAACTAATGACTCTCTTTTTTTAATAACTCAATTTTTCTTTTTTGTCCATATTTATAGCCACCAATTTTACCATCTGATCTAATTACCCGATGGCAGGGAATTTTTGGGTCTCGATTTCTGTTTAAAATGTTCCCAACTGCCCGCCAGGCCTTCGAAGAACCAGCCATTCTTGCTACTTCTCTATAAGTTAAAAAACTCCCCTGGAGAATTTTTTTAACAATTTTAAAAACTTTCTCTCTAAAAAGAATCATTAATTTTTGGCCCGATGAATTACTATTTGGGGAAAAGGAATTTCAATGCCCTCTTTGTCAAAAGAAATCTTAATTCTTTTTCGAAGTTCGCCAGTAATACCCCATTGTTTTAAAGGTTTAGTTTCTCCTAATATCTTTATTATTATTGCTGACTCACCAAAATCATTGACTCTTAAAAATTGAGGGGGTTTAATAATGCTCCCTTTCCATTCTGGATCTTCGGCTAATTTTTTCCCAACTTTATTTACAACTTTAATGACCTTTTTTAAATCCTCTTTGTAAGACACGCCGATATTAAGATTGACTCGCGCAAACTTTTTCGATAAATTTGAGGATTTTTTGGTTCCGCCGTTGGGAATATTATGAACGGTTCCATCTAAATCGCGCAAAATGGTTTTCCTTAAGGTTATACTCTCCACTAAGCCGCAGGTTCCGTCCAAACAAACCACATCCCCTTCTCGATATTGATTTTCAATAATTATAAAAAGGCCAGCTAAAAAATCGCGGATCATATACTGGGCGCCGAAGCCTAAGGCTACTCCTAAAATTCCCGCTCCAGCCAATATTGGAGTAACGTTTATTCCTAATTCAGGCAAAGTCATCATTATCGCCATTAACCAAAGAGCAATTTTCAAGGCACTAGTAAAAACCCCAATTAAAGTATTCTGCCTTTTCCCCGTTGCCTCTTTGCTGGTGTCTTTCACTCCTTTTTTAATTATCCTCTCAATAATTTTCCTTCCGATTCTACCAATGAAATAAACAGTAATTAAAATAATCAAAATCTTTATCCCGTGGGCAAGAAACCAGCTGATTAATTTTGGAATAATATTTTCCATATTATTTTATGATAGCAATTCTTTAAAAAGTTTTAAATAGTCTCTTAAAAGCCTTGGCATTAAAAACTTTTCTCTAACTGTCTCTCTGGCATCTTCTCCTAAATTTTTAGCTAGTTGAGGATTTTTAAGAAGCTGAGTAATTCTTTTTGCCGCTTCTTTGGGGCTAGAAACCAAAAATCCGTTTTTCCCGTCTTTAATCTGAAGTTTTATTCCCTCTCCCTTTCCACCAATAACTGCTTTTTCTTTCCACATCGCCTCGCTTAAGCTAAGACCAAATCCTTCCCTGGTTGAATTTTGGACAATAACATCAGAGGCAACTTGAATAGCATTGACAAAAACGTGGACTTTTAAACTGCCCAACATTTCCGGCTTAGAAAAGAGAAAGATGTCAGGGTCTTTTTCTGTTTTCTTTTTAATAAATTTAAAAATTTTCATTGCTTCTGGATCATCTTTGGCTAAGAAAAAACCAACCAAAGCCAGTTGTAAGTCAGGAATTTTCTTTTTGGCAATTTGATAGGCCTCAATTAGTTCTAAATATCCCTTCCAAGGGTCAAAACGGGAAACCTGGGAAATCAATCGCCGAGAGGAATCTATTCCATATCCTTTTAAAATCTCTTTTGAGTAATCCAAATTTAGAGGTTGATTTTTGGGACTCAAAGGATTAATGGCCGGCGGAAAAACTACTGCCCTTTCTTTAACTTCCTTTTTAACATACTTCTTTGAGCTAAAGACAATTTTTTCATACATTCCAAAAATTCCGGCAAAAAATTTCCAAGTTTCGGGATTTGGAGACGTTAAATCAATATGTAACCGACAAATCGCCGGATGAAGATGGGGTAAATATAAAATTAAACCGGCTGGTTGAGGGTCGTGTATTACCCAAATATCAGCTTTCATATTTCGCATTAAAGAGGCACTTCTCTCTATATGCTCTAAATATCTTACCCGATGCCAAAAAGGAATGGAATATTTTTCGCCTTGAAGGGCATTGTGAATTTTTTTGGTAATCTTAAAAAAATCCTCTCTTGGTGGAACAGTACGCCACTCAGTTCTTATTCCCACTCCTTTCATTAAAGGAACCAGGTTTTTTAAAATTTCAGCCACCCCACCGCCCCGAGGAGTAGCATTAACGTGAGAAACTTTTAGCCCTTTAGAATATTTAGCCAATTCTCTTATTTCTTCAAAAAGCGCTTCAGAAATTAATTCTTTATATTCTTCTAATTTTTGAGTTGGAGTTTTAACTAAAGGAAGCATGTTTTTCTAAAAATTGGTGGGCTTTTTTGAGAGTTTCTTTGGCGTTTTCAAAAGTTAATTTTTTTATTGCTTTTTCGTAGAGCAACCATTCAAAACCGAGATGTTCAAAAGAAACTTTAATGTCTTCTTCTTCCGTTTCTGCTAAATAAAAAGTAACAAATTTCAGAATATTTTTTCCTTTAAATTTAAAGAAATATTTTATCCGCTCTTTAAAGCCTTCTAAGAATTCAATGTCTTTCAATCCAGTTTCCTCTTCCACTTCTCTTCTCACAGTTTCAATTTCCTTTTCCCCCTTTTCAATATGGCCTTTGGGTAAATCCCAATATTCTCTTGCTGCTTTAGGCGAAGAGGGTAAACCCTCTTCTTTACCCTTCGCTGCGGCTCGGGTAGCTAAAGAAGGATAGTGTAGTAATAAATATTTTATTTTTTTGTCCTCTCGGCGGAAAATTATAGCTCCGGCTGATTTTTCTAAAGGCATAGTTATTTGAAAAATTTCAACAATTTCTCAAGTGGTTGGGTGTTAATTATATCTCTTTTCTCTGCCCAGCCGCGGCGGGCTTGGGCAATTCCAAATTCAATAAATCTCATTTGGTCCCGGTGGTGAGCGTCAGTATTGATTACCATTTTCACTCCAGCCTCTTTTGCCCGACGAATATTCTGGTCGTTTAAATCTAATCTTTCCGGACAAGAATTAATTTCAAGAATTACCCCGAATTGCTTGGCTGCTCTTAAGAGCTTATCAAAATCAATCTGATATTCGTCTCTTCTTTTCAATATTCTTCCAGTCGGATGGGAAATAATTTTAATATAGGGATTTTTCATTGCCTGAATAATTCTTTCGGTCATTTCCCCCTTTTCCATTTTAAAACTGGAATGAACTCCGGCTATGGCATAATCTAATTTTTTTAATGCCTCGTCTTTAATATCAATTGAACCGTCATTTAAAATGTTTGTTTCTGCTCCCTGTAAAATTTTGAAATTTTTGAATTTTTGATTTAATTTGTCTATTTTTTTTCTTTGCAAAGCTAATCTTTTTTCATCCAAGCCATGCTCAATCCTTAAAAATTTAGTATGGTCAGTGATTCCCAAATATTCATGTCCCCTTTTCATCGCAGTTTCGACCATTTCCAAAATCGAATTATGACCGCCATTCCATTTAGAGTGAGTATGTAAATCTCCTTTAATATCTTCCAGTTCTACTAACTTTGGCAGTTTTCCCTTCAGGGCTACTTTAATTTCTCCCTGGTTTTCTCTTAATTCAGGGGGTACCCAAGCCATCCCTAAGACTTTATAAACTTCTTCTTCATTCCTCCCGGCAATCTGTTTCTCCCCCCGGAAAACTCCATATTCATTCAGTTTTAAGCCTTTAGCTATGGCAATTTTTCTGGTGGCGATATTATGTTCTTTTGAACCAGTAAAATATTGGAGAGCCGAACCATAAGATTTAGCTGACACCACTCTAATGTCCATATCAAAACCCTCTTTCATCTTTACCGATGATTTAGTCTTGCCCTTGCCCCAAATTTTAATCACTCTGGGCAGAGAAACAAAAAAATCCATAACTTTCTCTGGATTTTTGGAAATTACCAAAAAATCGACATCGCCGATGGTTTCTTTCATCCTTCTGACAGAACCCGCTGGATCAACTTTTTCAACTTCTTTTAGGTTTTTTAATTTTTCATAAACTTCCTTAACAACCGGAAGAATTTCTCCCAAAAGAAACCTTCCCTTACTTCTCTTTAAAAAAGCTATCCCCTCCAAGATATTTTTTTCAGTTTTTTCCCCAAAACCGAAGAGAGGAGCAATTTTGTGAGTTCTGGCTGCTTTCTCTAAATTTTTTAAATTTCTAATCCCTAATTTTTGGTATAACACCTTCACCTTTTTTGGGCCCATTCCCTCCACAGCTGCCAATTCTTCGAGATCCAAGGGAGTTTTTCTCTTAAGTTCCTGGTAATACTTTATCTTCCCCTTTTTTAAATATTCTTCAATTTTTTCAGCAATGTTTTTTCCAACGCTAGGAATTTTTTCTAAAGCCTGCCTTCCTCCCTCTTCATAAATTTCTTCAACATCTTCCTCCAAGGTTTCCAAAGTCAGGGCTGCTTTCTCATAAGCATAGGGTTTGAAAGCCACTCCTTCCATCTCAAGATATTGGGCTATCTTATATAATATTTTAGCTATTTCCTGATTTTTCATTTTTCTTCGCGATGGAAAATGTCTTTAAGAGAAAAATGTATGCCATGATCAAAAACCCCCTTTATTTGATTTCTTAAACCAAAAAGCAGGGTCACTCCAATTAAACCAAGAATTCCCACTACAACAAGAACTGGAGTAAAACCAAGCCGGGTTACTGCCCAACCACCAATTGCTCCAGCAGCCCCTGTTCCCAAGCCAAGGGAGGTAGCATTTAAACTCCATTCAGTAGCTTCTCTGCCTTTGTCAATGTGGCGAGTAAAAATGGCTGTCCAACCACTAAGGCTCATTGCCAAACCTAATCCATGAAATCCTTGTAAAACATAGAGAGATAGGGGAGTTCTAATAAAAATAAACCCAAAAGGAATTAAAGCTGTAATAAAAAGTCCGGCTACCAAGCTAAGATAATCATCTTTTTCTGAAGGACAAGTATCTAAAAAAACTCCAAGGGGAACTCTTAATAAGGACCTTGTAATCCAAAAAATAGCAGAGGCAATACCAACAACAAAAGCATTCCCTCCTTCAATTCTTTCGACAATAAAAATGGCAAAAATTGGGGTGAGTAATCCCCAACCGGTCCAAAAGGCCAAATCGCTTAATATTAAATATTTTATAACCCGATTGGGTAATAAAGAAATTCTCATTTTAAAGAAAGCCCGCCAGGCAAAATCAATAGTAATTTAATAATTTAACCGACAGACTTAAGCATGAATTATTTTTACCAATATTTTTCTTTCTCTCGGCCTGTTATCAAAGTCAATTAAAACAAGATTCTGCCATTGACCCAAAACTAATTCTCCATTTTCGATTGGAACTGTTAAAAAGGGCCTAATCAAAGCCGATCTAATATGAGAGGGAGCATTTTTATCTCCCCAGGTTTTATCATGTCGATAGGACCTATTCGATGGAGAAATTTTTTCTAAAAATTCTTTAAAGTCCTCAATTAAATTTGGTTCAGCCTCAATTGTAGTTAAACCAACAGTTGAACCGGGAGAAGATATTAAACAGACTCCATCTTTTACTTTGGAATTTTTAACAATTTCTGAAATTTTATCAGTAATATCAATAATGTCGTTGAAACCTTTGGTACTAATCACAAAACTCATATTATTTTATTCTACCAAAAAATACCTGATTGGCAATTTTAGAGAATTAGAAAATCGGTAAAAACCTCGGTTCAATTAAGGACCGAGGTTATTTATTTACTATCGAATCCCTAGCATCTCTTTACTTAGTTTTATCTTACTCTTTTGACTTAAATGGAAAATTTCATTTTTTAATTGCTTTATTTAAGTCTTTCAAAAACTTTTTTAGGTCAATCTGATGAAGCTTAACTGCTTCTTCAATCGTCTCTGGTATTGCCATCGGGCAACCAACGCAATGGAGTCCATAATCAATAAAAACAAAAACTGTCTTTGGGTATTTTTTGATAACCTCTTCAATAGTCATTTCTTTTGCAATGACTGCTTTTTTGTTCATACAAAATTTACAATGACTTCTTACCCTTTCAATTTTTTCTTAAATTCTTCCACAATTTCTACTGGAGCCGGATCAATTTTATATTCTTTTGCCAAATAATAGCTTACCCAATCAGAGAGAATTAAATTTTCGAACACTTTTTCTAAAACATTTTTTTTCTCAAGTTCAACAAAATCAACTTCAATGCCTCCTTTCTTTAATAGATTGGAGGTCAACTCCATTGCTTTTAAAATCTTTGGATGGTCATTTGAATCTCGAAGTATAATCACATGAAAATTTTTGAGATTACTATATCCTACAATCTCTGAATGAATAAGCTCAGGGAAATAGTTCCAAAAAGCCATTATTTTTGAATTTTCATTGAAATTTATCTTCCAAATCCGAGCCAAAGATTTAAATTTATTTGAAGCATAGATAAGGGGAATTTTGCCAACTAATTTTTCAGCTAAAATTTTTCCCTGAGTTTCTAATTCAAGAGGCTTTAGCTTTTCAGCCATTTTTAAAATCTCATCAGAATTATCTTCAATTATTCCAGAATTAGATAAGACTTTAACCAAAGCCCCAAAAAGATAGCCGATGGCCCAGCGAGGTTGGATTTTGACAGAAGGCAGAGAAACAAAAGGTGTATTATATTTTTTGGCAGACTTTGCAAGTTCCCCTCCAGCAGTAATAGCTGCTACTTTAAGTTTTCTCTCTTGAGTTTCTTTAAAAGCTGAAATTGTTTCTTTAGTATTTCCAGAAAAAGAAATACAAATTATTAAGCTTTCTTTAGTTGTTTGAGGAGGAAGGTTGTAGCTGCGATGAATATAGAGAGGTAATTTTAAATCATTAAAAAAAATAACTAAAAGGTTAGCAGGTAAAGCTGAGCCGCCCATTCCACAAATTATAATATTTTCAAACCTTCCCTCAACCCTAATATCTTTTGCTCTTTCTATTCCTTCTTTAAATTGTTTTGGAAAATCTAAAATTATTTTTCTCATACCCGAGCCACAGGCGTCAGGTGAAGAAGAGTAAACATTCTTCGCCTAACTTTTATTCCCCCTTTAATTTTTTTTATGAAATTTTTTGTCTAAAGCTTTCATAAATTCAAGCAAAGTGGGGTCATCTACTAATTCTTCTATTTGAACCCACCAGGGTTCAATTGCAAATTGTTTATTTTTCTCCCAATATTCTAAGGCCTGCAATAAATTTTCTACCCGATCTAATTGGCGAACAAATTTTCCTTCTTTCGTTAAACCTTTTTCATAATCATCCCAAAGGTTTCTTATTTCTTTCTTTAAACTCGGGGGTAAGTTTAAAATTAGTTTCTCCAACGCTTTATTTTCTTTTTTGTATTTTTTTTGATAGATTTTTTCTTTTTCTTCTTTGGAAAATCTTGGCCATTTCTTAGTTATTTCCTTCCATTTGTTTTTATTTTTAAAAGAGACCTTATTATCATAAGGAGTAGTATCTTCAGCATAGACCTCGCAGAGGTCATGTATTAAAGACATCTTAATAACCTTTTTTATATTAAGTTTCTTTTCTATACCTAAAAGCCAAGACATAATAGCCATTCTAAAGGTATGGGCAGCAATCGTCTCTGGATTTTTTATTCCTCTTAGCACCCAGCCCTTCCTTGGTGTTCTTTTTAACCTTCCAACTTCAATCAAAAAATTGAGAATATTTTTCATACTTCATTCAATTTTACCACAGACTCAACGAATTAAAAAGAGAGGAA
Source organism: uncultured Candidatus Saccharibacteria bacterium (assembly GCA_964431915.1). Taxonomy (GTDB): domain Bacteria; phylum Patescibacteriota; class Minisyncoccia; order Minisyncoccales; family CAZKCU01; genus CAZKCU01. Next base: position 79,690 of record CAYSLI010000001.1, read on the forward strand.
AAATCCTCTCTAAATAATGTGAGATAATTGAAATTGTTCTAAGAAATATTGTATTTTATTTTCTTTATTTTATAAGTTGTCACAACTGGCGAAGATACAATAACCTCATCGCCGACCTTATGACCCAAAAGAATTTTTCCAACCGGGGATTCATTAGAAATTTTACCAATAGCAGGATTGGCTTCCAATGTTCCAACGATTTCAAATTCATCGGTTTGACCATCAACTTTAACTATCACCTGAGCCCCTAAATTAATGATATTTTGTTTTTCTTTTAAGGGAGCTTTAATTAGTTCCGCATTTTTAAAAATGTATTCAAGTTCAGTTATCCTCGTCTCTAGAAAACTTAAATCTTCCTGAAAAGAAAGGTATTCAGGATTTAAATCCTCGGAATGCCAAATCTTAGGCATTTCTCCCTTAGTTTTTAAAAATTTGAGAGTTTTGAGGTCTTTGTATTCTTTCTTTATTTTCTCTAATCCTTCTTTAGTTAAATAAAACTTCTTTTCTTTTGTCATATTTTTTTCTTTCGGCTTATAAGAAACAAACTCCCCCGTTTTTTCGGGGGATTCGAGTTTTTTTATTGTCGAGCTTTATTTATCTAATTAATCTAAGCTTCGAATCCTCCCGAAAAACTTCTTTGGCAAGTGGGGTGGAATAAACCATAACCCAAACACTGCCAGTTGAAAAACAGGTTTTTCTAATCCTGAGGTGTAAATTTTTTTGATTTCTCGACATAATTTTTTTAAAGCTCTCTTTGATTTTATTTTACTCACTGGAGATCTCTTGTCAAGACCCCTATAACAATTTATTCTATTATATACCAAGAAACTCTGTCAAGCCCCCCTAGGTTAAAAATTAAAAAATCTAAATATCGTGCTAGAATTAGTAAAGAAGAAAATTTTAATTATGCTAAACCAAAATCTTATTGAAATTGATGGTTCTGTAGGAGAAGCGGGAGGATCTATATTAAGAGTAGCAACTGCTCTTTCGGCAGTAACTAAAAAACCTTGCCATATTTTTAATATTCGTAAAAATAGACCTAAGCCCGGTTTAGCAACTCAACATCTTTTAGGCATTCAAGCTTTGGCACAGCTCTGTAATGGAAGGTTGGAAGGTGATAGTTTAGGAAGTGGAGAAATTAAGTTTTACCCTGGAGATATTTACAGAGAGCGGGTCTCTGTAAATATTTCTACTGCTGGGAGTATAACCTTAGTTTTACAAACTTTAATTCCGCCGGCTTTATTTGCTCTTTCACCTGTTAAAATTATTTTTACTGGCGGATCAACTGATACTTTTTTCTCGCCTACTATTGATTATTTTCGCTATGTCTTTTTACCAACTTTAGAAAAAATGAATTTGGCAGAGAACCGTTCTCTGTTAGTTGAAATCAGTATTTTAAAACGAGGGTATTACCCAGAAGGAGGAGCAAAAGTGGAGATAAAAGTTTTTCCGTCTAAACTAAAAAATCTTAACCTTACTGAGAGAGGTTCACTTAAAAAAATCTTAGTAAACTCTGGAGCCTCAAATATCTTGAAAGATAAAAAAGTGGCTGAGCGCCAAATTGCTGGGGTAAGAGAGATCTTAGGGAAATTAAAATTACCCATTGAAGAAAAAATTGAGTATTATCAAACTCAATGCCCAGGCAGTCAAATTTGCCTAACAGCTTTATTTAAAAATACAGTAATTGGAACTGATAATTTGGGAAAATTAGCAAAAAGGGCAGAAGATGTAGGCAAAGAAGCAGCTTTGGAATTATTAAAAGAACAAAAATCCCAGGCTTGTTTAGATAAACATTTAGCTGACCAGGTTCTTCTTTATTTGGCCTTATCTCAAGGTAAGTCCCGAGTAACAGTTCCCGAAATTACCAACCATTGTAAAACAAACTTCTGGGTTATTGAGAAATTTCTTGAAGGAAAATTTAAGATTAAAGGAAGCTCAATTTCCTTTTTAGGTAAAAATTTTTAACAGTAGAGAGGCAACTAAAAATAAATTACTTTTAACAAAAAACCCGCCCTTGGCGGGTTTTTTGTTATCTGAAGAATGAAAACTAAAATCTCCTTGGTCTCTGCTCTCGAAATTTACGCATACAATCTTGGCAACGAATAGAGTCTAATCTCGCAGGGTCTGGTTTAAAAGGTAGCTCAGTTATTGGTTTCCCACAATCACGGCATTTAATGTTCATTTTTGAAACATCGAACATCTGACGCTGGAAACCTCCTCCAGAAGGTTTTTCATCGAATTTTTTGAAGGCCATAAATTCTAATAGATTAAATTTAGATTAATAAAAAACGACCTTTCAGACCCTCGGCCGCTATGCTTAATTTTGGCCTTCGCTAATTGTGGCCTCCAAAATTGAAAACCAATTTTGGAGTATTAACAAGACTTAGCTTAAGATACTCGACTTATCGGTCTAACCCTATCATACACAATTCAATTAACAAGTCAAGTGAAACAAGCCTATTGCCTCTCTCTCCGATTCTCTTTTGATTATGTTGAAAGTTTTTACTGCCTCTCCGGTTTTATCAATAATCAGCTTAATGCCTTTCTCTTGGATAAATTTTTGGGCTTCTTCAGTTACTTTAGCTACTCCATATGCTCCGGTTCCTAAAATAATTGTATCAGGGTTTTGTTCAACTGCTCTTTTTACATCTTCAACGTCAATCACATGGGATTCTTTTCTCCACCATTTTAAAACTTCACCCGTCCAACGAACTTCAATGTCATAAGTATAATTTTTACCATCAATGGTAATTGAGCCGAAATTATAATTTTCGATCATATTTTAAAACAATGTCTCTTGGCGAGATAAATCTTTTTTCTCACCTTTTGAAAAAATCCTGATTTTCCCATAAACTCCATCATAACCTGGCTCAACACTTACTTTTCCCTCGCGGACTCTTGAAATGGCTTCGGCAATTTCGGGTAAAGTTGCTGCTCTTAAATCAGAAACAGAAATGTTAAGTAAAACATTAAATTCTGAACCGAATTTTTCAATCAGGTCCTTGTATTGTTTTTCTACTTCTTTTGTGCCAACCCCAACACCTAAAACTTCAGCAATTATTTCTGCCAAAGGAATCAAACTTTTGTATGGAATGGCACCTTGAGGATTAAATCCCTCGGGCCGGTCGGCTAATTGTTCAACTCGATTTAGAACTCCAACAGTTAAGGGTCTTCCACAAAGAGGACAAATTCCATTGTATTTTTTGGTTTCAGCCGGACTTAAACTTATATTGCAATTCCTGTGGCCGTCAAAATGATATTTGCCTTCCTGGGGAAAAAATTCAATTGTGTAGAGAAATTTTTGAGGGTCTTTTGACTTTATCGCCTCAATTATTGCTGAATAACTTAATTCCGTATCAAAAACATTGGCTTCTCTGCCCAGCTTTTGCGGACTGTGTGAATCACTGTTTGATATTAAAGTTATTTTATCTAAAGCCGAGAGTCGCCAGTTCATTAAGGGATCAGAGCTTAACCCAGTTTCCCCAGCATAAATATTCTTTGAATACTCCTCAAAGCATTCTTCTATTGAATCAAACCCCGATTTAGACCCTAATAATCCGAAATAAGGAGTCCAAAGATGAGCCGGTACAATAAAACAATTTTCGCAAGTATTCAAAACAATCTTAGCTAATTCTTTGGCATCTAATCCTAAAATTGGTCTTCCGTCTGATTTTAGATTCCCAATCCAGCCAAGCTGAGTGTTCATTTTCTCAACCGTCTCAAAATCAGGAGCAAAGATTAAAATATGGATTTTTCTCACCCTTCCACCCTTCGAATAAATGCAGCTAATTTCAGCAGTTAAAATAAAACGAGTCTCAGAATCATTATTTTTTAATTTAAAAAGCCCGGGTTCAGCAGGTTCTAATTTCTCCTTTAACTCTTTAAACCAAATAGGATGGGTAAAATCAGTAGTCCCTAAAACTTTTATTCCTTTGATTTTCGCCCACTTATCAAGATTTTCCAAATCCATTTGAGGAGAAGTCGCTCTTGAATATTTTGAATGTAGATGAAAATCAGCAATAAATTTCATAACCCTATTATATCAATTATTGTCTGAAATAAAAAATGCGGTTATTTAACCGCGCTGTCTAAAATTAGAGTGAGCAAAAGGTTCTTATCTTTTTATTAATTTAATGCCCAGGCTTGATATCTGGGTGCCAGCGAAAATCATAATTCCCGCCATTATTGACCAGGCAAGCAGATTTAAAAGTTTTGGTATAAAATCAACGGGCAACATTTCCTTCAATTGTCCCCCAAGCATTTCTTGCATCTGAGCCTCTTGGGTCTGAACTTTACCTTTTTGAGGCAAAACTGCTTCTTTTTCTGGCGTCTTAAAAACTGTTGGCTCCAGAGCTTTTCCGGTAAAAATATTGTAAGAAGTAAAAATACTATAAAATATTATTATTAGGCCAGCGAGCAACAAAAGCCAGCCGATAATTTTTTGAGGTTTCATTTTTTTTTCTTTTTTTAGTTATTTTACCATCTCTTTTTCAGTAATCAAGGCTTCCCAAAAATTTTCTCTTCCAATAAACCAAAGCCGGACAATACCAGAAGAGCTAAAAAAGTAGCAAAAATAGCTAAAAAATAAAGGTTAACTCCTATAGCAACTCCAATAGCCGCTGTTGTCCATAAACCAGCAGCAGTAGTTAAACCTACAACCCCTGATGTTTGGCGGAAAATTACCCCGGCTCCAATAAAACCAATTCCAATAGCTATGGCCTGAATTATCCTGGAAGGGTCAAAATTAATACCTTCTTTGTTGATAAAAAAATTAAATAATTCAAAAGTAATCACAGTAAAAAGACAAGTCCCCAAAGCTACCAAACTATAAGTTTGAAGTCCGGCTTCTTTCCCCTTATATTCTCTTTCTAAGCCGATTAGTCCGCCCAAAAAAGCAGCCAGTAATAATTGTAAAATAATTCTAATTTGAGAGCTAACTAAAAACTCCATAAGATGCTGCACTTATTTGTATATTGGTATTGCCTTTACACTTTGTATACCTTATATCCCTCTCTTACTTTTTGCTCAACTTTTAAACCAGCAGAATCTCCAGTTTTAGCTGTTTCAATTTTCCTGTGCTCGATTTCCATAGATTCTACGGCCTGAGTAAAATCAGTGTCCCCTCCAACAATTCTTATATTATCTCCTGCTTTTAAGGCATCAGAAAGCTTAATAACCGCCACCCCTATGTTCCCGAAATAGTGAGTAATTTCCCCCACTAATTTTCCTTCCTCGGGAACTTGAGGTTCTTCATTTGGCATAATTTTTAAAAACTTATTTTCTATTTGAGTCGACCTTTTAGTTTAGAATTTTCTTTTTTCTCTTTTTTAATTAATTCAATTAATTTTTTTACTAATTCTTTAGGGGTTTTTTCATAAATAATTTTTTTAACCCCTCGATAAGGACCAGTAGCAATCTTTTTAATTTTATCAGCCGTTCCCCCTGTTTCTTCTAAAACCGCAATTGGTTTTTGGATTTCAAAAGCAGTGGCGAATTCATGCAAGGTCCCCATTCTCCCGCAGATAATAATCACTCCATCTACTGCCTTTGTCATAATTACGTTTCTTCCCACATAATCAGCGCCGGTATAAACCATTACATCAAAAGCATCCACTGGAAGTTTATATCTTTTTAAGTGGGCGGCTTCAGAGGTTGCCGGTGAAAAACCAATGCTAAACCCCCCTGCCTTCTTACATCCTAAAGCAGCAAAATAGGGGACACCGGTTGTAGCTCCAGTAACCAGAACAGAATTTTGGCGAAAAATTTCTCGCCCAATTTCTTTAGATAGCTCCTTAATCCCCTTACAGCAATGGCCAACCCGGGCTGCCCCAGAAACAGCAATTTTGTATTTCATATTTTTAGTTTAACACATTTTTAAAAACTAAAAAAGAGGTAAAGTTCCTCTCCGCCTGTTTACTTTAGAGAATTAAGATGTATTCAAAACTAAAACCCGCTAGAGGATTTCTCTAACGGGGTTTAGTGAGGGGGAAATGGTCTTAACAAATTTAGTCATTTGAATCCACTGGGTCGGACATAGCCAGGCAATTGCTTTTTAACCTCTTTTATTAAAACCGCTTGTCCTTAGAGGAGAATCCCTCGCACCCCCTCGCTTTATATATTAATTCCCTAAAAATATCTGTCAACCTGTTTGAGTTTAAGGAAAGTGCTGGCGATACATTTCTTTTCCTAATTTTCTTTTCAGAAATTTTTTATTAGCTTGAATTAAAATATTGCCGAATTATTAAGCTTTTAATAACCCACAAGTTCTCCCCAGTTTATTAACATCTTTCTGAATTTGATGTTTATTTTACTCTCCTGTTGAGTTTATGGTATAATTCGTTAAGAAAGGAAAACCAAAAAATTAAGATATAATTAAAGACACAAAATATTTTATCTTTTGATTTTAGACAAACACATGACTAAGGAAGAATTGTGGCAAGCGGTTTTGTCCCAAATCCAATTAAATATTTCTCAGGCTAATTTTAGCACCTGGTTTAGAAATACCGGGATTCTCTCCCAGAAAGAAGGCAAAGTTATAGTTTCTGTCCCTAATTCTTTTGCCAAAGAGTGGCTTGAAAATAAATACAACAAGATTATTTTTAAGCTCTTGCACAACTTGAATGGAGAAATCAAAGAGATTAAATATGCTGTCGCCCGACAAGGATTAAAAGTTTTGAAAAAAACCTCTTTCTCTTATCCAGAATCGGACCAACTTGAATTTCAAGAACTAAGAATAGACAAAGACACTAATCTTAACCCCCGCTATACTTTTGAAAATTTTGTGGTCGGTCCTTTCAATGAACTACCGCAGGCTGCTGCCTGGGCGTCCTCAAAAAATCCTGGCCTTGTCTATAATCCCTTGTTTATTTATGGAGGGGTGGGTCTCGGTAAAACCCATTTATTACAGGCAGTCGGTAATGAGGTAATTAAAAATTTTCCAGAAAAAAAAATAAAATATATTCCTTCCGAAAAATTCACCTCTGGAGTGGTAACGGCAATTAAAAATCATACTATGGAAAATTTTAAAACGAAATACCGACAGATAAATGTCCTTATTATTGATGATGTTCAATTTCTGGCTGGGAAAGAAAAAACCCAAGAAGAGTTTTTCCATACTTTTAATACTCTTTACGAAAAAAATAAACAAATAATTCTTTCCTCTGACCGGCCCCCAAAGGCTATCCCGGCACTCACCGAAAGATTAAGGTCCAGATTTGAGGGAGGAATGATAGCTGATATCGGTTACCCTGATTTCGAAACAAGAATGGCTATTCTTAAAACAAAGGCCCAAGAAAAAAAAATTAGCCTTCCCGAAGAAACCCTTGCCTATATTGCATCAAACATCCAAAGAAACATTAGGGAGCTTGAAGGAGCTTTGAACAGATTAGTTGCTCATCAAAAGTTAAATAACCAACCATTAGAGCCGGAAGAAGCTAAATCTTTGCTTAAAAAATTACTCCTCTCCTCAACTAGAGCAGCCACGCCGAAAAAAATAATCAGAGCAGTAGCTAAATTTTACGACCTTAAAGAAAATAACCTTTTAGATTCCTCGCGTAAAAGAGAGATCGTCAGACCTCGCCAAATTGCGATGTATTTATTAAGAGAAGACTTAAAAAGTTCCTACCCTTTTATAGGAAGGAAAATGGGAGGAAAAGACCACACCACGGCTATTCATTCCTACGAGAAAATTTTAAAAGAACTTGAAATAAACGAAAATTTAAAGGAAGAAATTGAGTTAATTAGACAGCTTGTTTTTAGCATCTGACTTTTTACTTTTTTACTGAAAATTTCCTTGGTTATTAGTGGAAAAGACATGGCATTAAAAGTGGAAAATCTCTTTAAAAATTTCTTTTTCTTTTCTTCTTTTTGTTATCCCTAATTAATTAACTACTTCTTTACTTATTTTCCATTAGTTTTCTTTTAACTAATCTATCTAAAAAAAATATTTTTACCCAGTGCCTATAACTATAATGAAATTAATAATATTACAAAACAAATTAAAACAAGGACTTAGTGTCATCGAAAGAATTTCTTCTAAGTCTTTTGCTTTACCTATTCTTAGAAACCTTCTTATTAAAACCGAAAAAAACTTTTTATTATTGGCAACGACAGATTTAGAAATAGGAATTAAATGGTGGATTCTTTCTAAAATAGAAAAAGAAGGAGAGATTACTGTCCCAACTTCTATTTTGTCAACTTTTATAAGTCTCTTACCTGAAAAAGCGGTCGAATTGACAGCTCATAATCAAATTTTATCTGTTGAATGTGAAGGTTATAAAACCAAAATAAAAGGACAAAGCTCAGAAGATTTTCCCATTATTCCTGAAATATCAGAAGGTATCTCATTTTCTCTTGACAGTTATTCTTTTTGTCAGGCCTTAAATCAAATTGTAGATATTGTCCTTCCCTCTGCAGTAAGGCCTGAAATTTCAGGCATCCATTTCTTTGTACAAAAAGACTTAATAAAAATGGCAGCTACCGATAGTTTTAGATTGGGTGAGAAAACTCTGTTTTTAAAAAAACCGCTTGCAATTGAAAAGGAAATCTCCCTGATTCTACCCCAAAAAACAGCAAAAGAAATAATTAATATTTTTGGAGAAAAACAAGGAGAGCTTAAAGTCTTGGTTAGCCCTAACCAAATTTTATTTGAGGCTATAATGTCTGAAACCCCTCATCCAGAAATTCGTCTTACTTCAAAATTAATCGAAGGAGAATACCCAAATTATCAGGAAATTATTCCTAAAAAATATGAAACTCAGGTTATTTTAGATAAGCAGGAATTTTTAAATCAGATTAAAGCGGCCAGTCTTTTTAGCGGGAAAATAAACGAGGTCAAATTTAAAATTGACCCTAAAAAAGAAAGAGTAGAGATCTCCAGTCAGAATCCCGAAACTGGAGAATACCATTCTTTACTCTCAGGAAAAACAAAAGGGAAAGAGGAAGAAATTTCTTTTAATTATAGGTTTTTAAATAGCGGGCTCTTGAATATAAAAAGTTCAGAGGTGATTTTTGAGCTAAATGGCGAAGTAGGCCCTGGAGTTTTGAAGCCAGTAGGGGATGAAAGTTATATCTATGTTGCAATGCCAATTAAAGGAACATAGTATTTTTTTAGGCATTACTTCAGAAGTTCTCAGTTCCTCTTAAAAGAGCTTTCTCCATAAATCTTCTCCAGATAGGACCGGCTAAAACTATCCCTGGTTGTTTTGACATTGGAGAGTTATTATTGTTTCCAACCCAAACCCCAGCCACTATTGAAGGAGTATAACCAATTACCCAGCCGTCTTTATAACTTTGGGTTGTTCCGGTTTTTGCCGCCACCTGATAATTTTCAAAATAAAGTAAAGACCGGGTTCCAAACATAAGAGCTCTGGTTTTATTATCTGACAAAATGTCATTGATAAGGGAAGCAACTTCCGGCTCCAAGACCATTTTTGGAGTTTTTTTATTTTCCTCAATAATATTTCCAGCAGAATCCTCGATTTTTAAAATAGAGACAGGGGGAATATGCCAGCCCTTGGTGGCAAAAGCTCCGTAAGCTGAAACCATTTCTAATAAAGTTACCTCTCCGCCGCCCAAAACCAGAGGAAGACCGTAAAAAGAAGGAGGTTTAGTCAAGGTAGTAATACCCAAGTCCTTAGCAGTCTGAATGCTATCTTGTAAACCGGCAAAATTGGCTAGGACTTTTACCGAAGGGACATTCAAAGATTGAGCTAAAGCCTGTCTCAAAGAGACCGGACCCCGGAAAAGCCCATCATAATTTCTGGGGATATAAGGGTGGGACTGGGTGCCGAAATTAGTTTCTTCGTCGATGACGACAACTTTATCATCATAACCCTTTTTAAAAGCGGTAGCGTAGACAAAAGGTTTAAAAGCAGAGCCTGGCTGGCGTCCTCGGATTGTGACATTGGGATAAGGCTCAAATAAACAATTTTTTCCTGGTAGGCAATCTTCGGGGAAGGGGTTTCCGAAATAATCTATTGATCCCACCATGGCCAAAATTTGACCGGTTTTTGGGTCAATAGCCACTAAGCTGGCGTTATGAGCTCGGTAATTTTTATTAATCTCTCCTCCCTCTCTAACTACTTTTTCAGCCCATTCCTGGAGTTCCCAATCTAAAGAGGTATAAACCCTAAGACCTTTTTCTTTTAAGAAATCTTCTCCGTACCTTCCTTTAAGGTATTCCATAACATAGATTATAAAATGAGGAGCTCGGATTGGCTGTAAAATTTTGGCAAAGGTTATTTCAAATTCTTTGGCTTTATCTTTCTCTCCTTGAGTTAAGCACCCTTCTTTGAACATTCGGTCTAAAATATAATCTTTTCTGGCCAAAAGCTCGTCTTTATGCTCTCCATAAGGAGAAAGATAACTTGGGGACCTGATTAAAGAAACTAAAATAGTAGCTTCTGGCAAAGAGATTTCAGAGACAGGTTTGTTAAAATAAGTCTGGCAAGCAGCTTCTACTCCATAGGTATTAGAGCCAAAAGGGACCTGATTTAAATAAAATTCTAAAATTTCATCTTTAGAATATCTTCTTTCTAACTCAAGGGTTAAAATAATCTCTCTCACCTTTCTTTTTAAAGTTTTTTCTCTGGTTAAGAAAGAAGAACGGATGAGCTGTTGACTGATGGTTGAGCCTCCATAAATTGCTTTGCCCACTCTTAAATTAGACAGGACGGCTCGGATTATTCCCTTAATGTCTAATCCGAAATGGTGATAAAAATTGACATCTTCGGCCACAATCACAGCTTCCTTTAAATATTCTGGGACTTGGTCCAAAGAAATAATATCTCTTTTTTCTTCACCATAAACATCATAGAGAAGAATTTCCCCTGTCTTGTCGTAAATTTTAGTTGATTGGATAAATGGCTTTTCGGTAAATCTCTCCGGTCGGGGAAGGTCTTTGGCATAGTAAACAAATAAGAATAAAGAAATAAAAACAAAAAATAAAAGAAAATATCCAAAGAACTTCAAAACTAAAAGAAACTTCCCCTTTCTTCTTTCTCTTTTTTTGTCCTTCTGATAAATTTTTCGATAAAATCTTCTTTTTGGCATATTTATATGGTATCATGATTTTTGATTTTATTCATCTTTAAAATATGTTAAACTAAAAAAAATGACCAAAATTAATAAGCAAAAAGTCAAAGAACTTTTAACCGGGGGGGTAGAGGAAGTAATAATCAAGGAGCATTTAGAGGAGAGATTGTTAAATGGTGAGAGATTACGAGTAAAGTTTGGGATTGATCCTACGGCAGATATTTTACATTTAGGCCACTCTGTTCCCTTATGGGAATTGCGCCAACTTCAGGATTTAGGACATCAAATTATTTTTCTTATCGGAGATTTTACAGCTAAAATTGGCGACCCTACTGGCAGAATTAACTCAAGGACTTCTCTTTCTTCCCAAGCTATAAAAAGAAACATGCGTAATTATACAGCCCAAGTAGGCCTGATTTTAAACTTAGACAAAGTAGAAATACGTTATAACAGCGAGTGGTGGGACAAAATGGAGCCCAGAGAAATAATGATCCTTGCCTCTAAAGTAACTTACGGACAAATTTCTGCCCGAGCTGATTTTAAAAAAAGACTAAAAGAAGACAAAGATTTTACCTTGGAAGAATTTATCTATCCGGTGCTGCAAGGATACGATTCGGTGGAGCTCAAGGCCGATGTTGAGATTGGAGGCACAGACCAGAAATTTAATATGCTTATGGGGCGGCGGATTCAAAAAAGATACGGCCAAAGACCTCAAGATGTCATAACCTGTCCTCTTCTGGAAGGATTAGACGGCAAAGAAAAAATGAGTAAATCCCTTAACAACTATATTACTCTCACCGAAAAGCCAAATAAAATGTACGGAAAGATTATGTCCATTCCCGATGATTTAACCAAAAAATACTTTGAATTAACAACAAAATTAAGTAAAGAAAGTATTAAAGAAATTTTAAAAGAAAAACCGCATTTAGCTAAAGCCAGATTGGCCAAAGAAATTGTAAAATTATATCATGGAGAAAAAAAAGGCCTTTTGGCTGAAAAAGAATTTAATCGCATCTTCAGAGAAAAAAAACTACCGGCAAAAATTCCAGAAATTCAAATTCGAAAAAAGAAGATTGCTTTACTTGACCTTCTCTTAAAAACAAAATTAGCCCTTTCTAAGTCTGAGGCTAAAAGATTAGTTCTTCAAAAAGGAGTGAAAATAGATAGCCAGATTCAGGAAGACTGGCAAAAAGTTATAGAAATAAAAAAAGGACAGATTGTCCAAGTAGGAAAAAGAAAATTCGTCAAGATTGATGTCTGATTAAAACCCCGCTTTAAAAAGCGGGGTTTTAATCAACTCCTAAACTTCCTCTTTCTTTTCTTCCTCTGCGGGAGTTTCCTCTGCGGGAGTTTCCTCTGCGGGAGTTTCCTCTGCGGGAGTTTCTGCAGGAGGAGTTTCAGGAGTTTCTCCGGGAGTCTCTGGCTCTTGATTAATAACCGGAGTTAAAATTTTTTCTTTGTAAGTCATAATTAATTCTCTTTATTAAATTTTATTAATTTTTATTCAATTGTTTTCGACCTTTTCAATCTCTCTATTAGCCATTTTCTAAAGGATACAAGGATTATAGTTTTTTGAAAAAAGTTTGTCAAGTCCTCTATACAAAAGTTTTAAAATTTTGGGCATAGAACTCTCTTCTCTCTTTATTTAAATTAGTTCTATTTTAAAATTCTTTTTCTTTTTCGACCACGCCCAAATTTCTACTGGAGCTCCAAAAGAATTTTTGGAGCTTATTTTATTCTTTTTTAAAAAGTTTTGTATTTTCTTTCTTCTTGCCGATAAATTAGAAACAGTGGTCAATTGGATAAATTTAAGACTTCCTACTCCTTTTTTACAGCAGATAATATCAAAAACCCCAAAGATGTCATTTTGTTTAAATTTTACTTTTGAAGGAGTCCAATAAATCCAATTTCTATCTTCTAGAAATTGAATTGCTTTTTTTCTGATTTCAGCTTCTTTTCTAGTGTTATTAGACATAGTGGTTATTATGTTTTCAGATTGGAATAAATTTCTTGAACTGCTTCTGATCCGTCTAGGGCCTTAAAAAGTTTTTGACAGGTTTCTTTTGTTTTTGCATCAACAGAAATTTCTTCTTTTGCCATCCAGTCCAGAGAAGTGGAATCAATTTTAATTCCTTTTTCTTCTAAATTTTTCTTTACTTTTTCTAATCCCTCGATTTTTGTATAAACATCCAAAAGATTATTATGCCAATATATATCTTCTGCCCCGGCCTCAATCGCTAAGAGCTCTAAATCTTCTTTATTTTTAAAATCTTCAATCAAATTTACAATAATACAACCTTTTCTTTCAAATAGCCATTTCACTGAGCCAGCATCAGCCAGTTTTCCATTGTTTTGATTTAAAATTTGTTTAACTTCAGCCAGAGTTCGATTTTTATTATCGGTGATTCCTTCAATAATAATTGCAATTCCACCGGGACCATAAGCCTCGAAAATAAACTGTTCTAATTTTTCAACAGAAATCTCGCCCGTACCTCTTTTTATCGCTCTTTCTATATTCTCCTTTGGTAAGGCAAAAGTCTTAGCTTCTTCTAACGCCCGTCGTAGTTGAGGATTGGTTTCCGGGTCACCACCTTCTCTGGCAGCAATTGAAATCATCCGAGCCAGCTTTGAAAATACCTTACCTCTTTGGGCGTCGGTAATTTGTTTCTTGTGTAAGATTTTTTTAGCGTGGGAATGACCTGACATAATTTAATCTTATTTTAATTTTTTCTATAAATCAACCCTGCTTATCAGTTTCTTTTTTAAGACTAAGATTATTATTCCTGAGGAAATGGCGAGAGCCAAAGCAATTAATAAAATAAATAAAGACTTTGAGGGTTTTGAGATTTGTAGACCTGCGGCTGCTAATTCTCTTTTTGTTTCAGGTTCAGTAGCAGATTTATCTTTCAAAGGTTCAGTCTCTGTTTTTTCTTCTGGCTGAGCAAAAGGAATAAAATTTGCTACCCCAGGGGTTAAATTCGTGTTCCAGGCCCAATCAGAGTTAATAAGGTTATAGGACTGACCTCGGGGTGCTTTTTCATAATTTACCGTATCTAATATATTTCCATCGGGTTGGCTAAGATTCAGGCCATCACCGCTATTATTTAATGTGATTTTGGTAGTGGGACGAGAGAGAGTTAAAAAACCTTTGGGGCTAATTTTTGCTTCTTCTGGGAAAGTATAAATCTTGGTACTGCCAATCGTGTCAGTAATTTGCCATTTAGAAAGATTAACTTCAAAATTATTCTGATTAAAAATTTCAATCCATTCATTTTCGCTATCCGGCCCTTCGGGCGAGGGGAGGATTTCGTTGAAAATGATTTCCCCTGGATAACTCTGCAGAGCCCCGGTTTCTGTTCGCGGTTCTTGTTGGATATTTGGTTCCGTCTCTGGCTGAAATTCTGGCTGAGATTCAGGACCGACCCAGGCCAAACCTTGTTCTTTAATGTCCCTGAGTCTCTCTTTACCTATGCCTTTTACTTTAGTAAGTTCATCTAAAGAAAAGAGCGGCCTTAGGGAAACCAATTCTTCCGCCCTACTTTTACCTATATGAATAATTTTAATTAAATCTTCAATGGGAGCGGTATTAATATCTATTTTTTCTGCAGCAAAAATAAAGTTAGCTGGAAATATTCCAGCTAACCCTAAACAAAAAAAAATAAGAAGGGAAATCGTTACTCTTGACAAATTTCTCATAGCTTGTTATAATGAGTGTTATAATTAACCCCGGAGCTGGGGGCCCCTGGAATTTTTCAAAGATGGATAATTTGGCTTAGGCGAAATTACCCCTCGGAAAAATTCTAACTTCGTGTTCCTAAAACTCAAGCTTGGCCCCCTGCTCCGGGGTTTATTTATTCACGCGAGCCGAGCGAGCGCAGCAAGCAAGGCGAAGCGTTAAAATGAAAGAGGAGATTTCATTGCATTCCGGTTACTCTTTCCACCTCTCCAATTGTAGTAATTCCTTTCAAGACCTTTATTATCCCGTCTTGGTACATAGTGAGCATTCCTTTTTTTATAGCTTTTTCTTTTAGGGCTGAAATTGAAGGTGAAGTTAAAATAAATCTTTCCATCTCATCGTCAACTAAAAAAGCCTCAGAAATCCCGATTCGACCCTTAAAACCTGTAAAATTACAATCTTTACATCCTTTAGCTTGAGGGATTTTTAAGGCAGCAGAACTTTTACCCTTTGACAATAGAGAGGCCCCATTAGGAAGATTGACTATTTCCTTTGGGACGTTCTTAAGGGTTTTTTTAATTTTTTTAAAATCAGATGAGGAGGTTTTTTCAAACTTCACGCATTTCTGGCAAACTTTTCTGACCAATCTTTGGGCGATAACCATGTTTATCGCCGGAGCAATGTTTACTGGTTTTTCTCCCAGGGCTTTCAACCTGACCACTGTTCCAGCAGCATCATTGGTATGCAGGGTAGTTAAAACTAAATGGCCGGTTACGGCTGCCTGGAGACTAATCTTGGCGGTTTCCATATCTCTTATTTCTCCTACTAAAATTACATCAGGATCTTGGCGCATAATGGATTTGAGGCCTGAGGCAAAATCATAACCTTTTTCCGGAGAAATTTGAGTCTGGGAAATCCCTTTTAAATGATACTCAATAGGGTCTTCAATAGTTATAATTTTAATCTCTGGTTTTTGGATTTTTTTTAAAAAAGCATACAGAGTTGTACTTTTCCCGCAGCCGGTAGGCCCGGTAACAATAATCATTCCATTCGGCCTTTTTATTTCCTTTTTAAAAATTTCTAATAAATCTTTTCTCACTCCTAATTGTTCAATCTCAATTAGGCCTTTTGGGTTCAAAATTCTCAGGACGATTGATTCTCCATACTCGGCCGGCAAGGTTGAGGCCCTGATTTCAATTTCTGTTTTTTTCTTTAGAATAGAAAACCGGCCATCCTGAGGCCGGTCAGTAATATTTAATTTAATTCCAGAAAGAAGCTTAATCCGAGAGAGAAGGGTTTGATATGTTTTTAAATCAAAAATTATTACATCTTGTAAGATTCCATCAATTCTGGCTCGGATTTTAGCTTGATTTTCTTCTGGCTCGATGTGAATGTCAGAGGCCTTGAGAATTATTCCTCCTCCCAAAATGATTTCTAAAATTTCCGAGACACTCTTTTTTAAAAACTCTTCAATCTTTTTCTTAAAATCAGAAATATTTTTTATTTTCTTTTGAGTCTCAGCAAGTATTTTAGAAGAGATTTCTATTGAACCTGTAATTTTTTTTGAAACTTTATTCATGGTAAAATGAAAAAGAATTTTGTTATTTTAATTTATCTCATCTTTTTAAAAAAGTCAATGAAAATAAAATCTTTGACCACCAACCCATCTCAAACAAGAAAATTAGGGGGGATATTAGCTAAAGAAATTTTAAGAACTAAAATTAAAAAAACCGCCTTTGTTATCGGGCTTGAAGGAGACCTCGGTGGTGGGAAAACCACTTTTTTACAGGGCTTTGCCAGAGGGTTAGGAGTGAAGCAGAAAATTTTAAGCCCTACCTTCGTAATTTTGAAAAAATTCAAAATACCGAGAAAAAAAACTGTTCATTGTTTATTGTCCGCTGTTCGTTGGTTTTATCATATTGATTGTTATCGCATCCAAAAACCAAAAGAAATTTTAGATTTGGGTTTTAAAGAAATTATCTCTAATCCCAAAAATATCGTTACCATTGAATGGGCTGACCGTATCCGAAAAATATTACCCAAAAATAGTATAATACTAAAATTTGAGTTTATTGGTCAGAATAAAAGAAAGATAAAAATTGGACAGAGTGGTCGGTTTTAGGATTTACCAAAGAATTGGTGCTTTGAGATTTCGAATTAACCTTCCTTCGAAGGTTTTTTTAATTTATGTTAAAATAAACCCAGTAGAAGAATTTCGACAATTTTAAAAAATTTGAGAAGCAAGTCGAAATTTCTCTACTGGGTAAAACAATGAACGGCAAGAAAAAACGCTTGATAATTATTGACAGCAATTCTTTAATCCACCGGGCTTATCATGCTTTACCGCCATTAACTACAAAAAAAGGAGAATTGATTAATGCTGTTTATGGTTTTTTATTGGTTTTTTTGAAAGTCCTGAAGGAATTTCAACCAGATTTTATTGCAGCTTGTTTTGATTTACCGGGTCCGACTTTCCGTCATAAAAAATTTAAGGGATATAAAGCAAAAAGGCCTCCAACTCCAGAAGAACTGTGTCGGCAAATTCCAAAGGTAAAAGAAGTTTTAAGAGGATTTAGCGTTCCCATTTTTGAAAAAGAGGGATTTGAAGCCGATGACATTATTGGGACTATTTCCAAACTTGCTCCAAAAAAACAAGTAATACCTGAAATTGGAACCGTTATTTTAAGCGGCGACTTGGACACTTTGCAGTTAGTTAATCCTTGCACCAAAGTTTATGTCTTAAGAAAAGGGGTAAAAGATATTGTTTTATACGATGAAAATTTAGTTAAAGAAAAATTTCAAGGGTTGGTCCCAGAACAAATTTTAGATTTTAAATCATTAAGAGGAGATGCTTCAGACAATATTCCCGGCGTTACCGGAATTGGCGAAAAAACAGCGATTGAACTTCTCTTAAAATTTGGAAGTTTAGAGAACATATACAAAGAGATCGAAGAAGATGAACCTTCTTCTCTCTCCTCCGCTGCGGCTCGGGAGATCGAAGAAGAAAATCCTGAGAAAGCAAAAAATCTTAAACCAAAGCTAAAAGAAATTCTTTTAAAATATAAAGAACAAGCTTTTCTTTCTAAAACTTTGGCTCAAATTAATAAAAATACTCCAATAGATTTTAATTTAGAAAAATGCCGCTGGAGAGACTATGATAAAGAAAAAGTAATTCAAATTTTAAAAAACTTAGAATTTTATAGTTTATTAGAAAGACTGCCAAAAGCTTAAAAATTTAAAGAGGCGTTAATTTTATGATAAAATGGAATTAGAAATTGCTCGGCTTTTTCCTTCTTATCTAAATTATCCCATTTCAGAATATATGTTTCCTTCCTTACGTACTATTTTAACTATTTTAATTGTCCTGGGAGTTGGCGGGGTTGTTTTCGCTATTATCGGAAATAAATTAAATTATTTTCGAGCCATTTTTAGCCAAAGAAGTGAAAAACTCGAGAAAAAGGTTAAAGAGAAAACCAAAGAGTTAGAAGAAGCCAGAACAATTCTTGAAATTAAAATTAGAGCCAGAACCTTAGCCTTACAAGAAGAAAAAGCCAGTCTTGAGGAAAGAGTTGAAGAGAGGACTAGAGAACTTCAAAAAAAAATTGAGGAATTAGAAAGGTTCCAAAAAGCAGCTGTTGGCCGGGAATTAAAAATGATAGAACTGAAAAAAGAAATTAAAAAATTAAAAAAAGGCAAGAATAAAAAATGATGAATCAAAAAGATACCTCATTAAAAAAAGAGGCCGATAGGCTGATGCAGATTAAGGGAAATTCAAGGGGAGAGATATTGCGTACCCATGCTGTCTATATCTCCTATAGAAAAGGAGAGGAAGGGGTGAGGCTAGTTGAAAAAAAGATGGAAGAATTGGGTTATCCTTTAAAGTTCAAGGGAATTCGTCCTTTGGGATGGTATCCGGAAGCTTTAAGCGTTTTAGTTGTTCTTGTAGCTAAGGAAATTTTTAAATGGGAAGATTCTGATATTTTTGACATGGGAAATTCTGCTCCAAAATATTCTTTTATTGTTAAACTATTAATGAAATATTTTATTTCTCCCAGGAGATGTTTTGAAGAGAGCTCAAACTATTGGCGAAAACATTTTGACTTCGGGGAGGTGGAAGCTTCCGAGCTTTCAGAGAAAGAAAAATATCTAGTAGTTCGGGTGAAAGGATATAAGTTTCATCCTATAATATGTAATTTTCACGCCGGTTATTTTCTAAGAATCGCTCAATTCGTCATTAAAAGCGAAAAAACAACCATCCAAGAAACTAGATGTGTCTACAAAGGCGATCCTTATCATGAGTATGTGATAAGATGGGAATAGTTTATGCCTGAAAAAAGATTATCCTTAGAATTAGAGTATCAAAAGACCAGAGAAGATTTAGAGAGTTTGGAAAGGTATATTGAGGAGTTCTCTGAGTTCCTGCCTCTGCCGGTTTTTATAGTTAATCCGGCAGATGTTATTATTGGCATTAATCGGGCCTTCCAAGATTTGACCCGTTATAATGAGATGGAAATAGTAGGAAAGGAAACAAACTTTTTATTTTTAGAGAAAAGAAAAGTTAAGACTTTAGAAGAAGAAATTCTTAGCAAAAAGAAACGAATTATCAGAGAAATGACACTTTTAACAAAGGATGGAAAAAAAATCCCAGTTAATGTTTCTGGTCAATTCAGAAGAGACGAGGAAGGAAATTTAATAGGATATTTTTTTGCTCTTTTTAATATCAGCGCATTAAAAAAATTTCAGGAGGAACTTGAAAAAAAAGTAAGAGAAAAAACTAAAGAACTGGTAGGAAAGACTAAAGGCTTAGAGGCTTCGGGTAAAGCTTTGTTGAATATTTTGGAAGATATAAAGGAAGCTTTGAGCAAGACAGAGGAAGAGAAAAATAAGACCCAGGCAATAATTACCAATTTTACTGATGGATTATTTCTTTTTGACGAGAAAAGCAATTTGCTTTTAGTTAATCCTCAGGCAGAAGTTTTTTTTAAGATTGGAGCCAAAGATTTAATAAATAGGCCAATTTTAGAATTAAGTAATATCCCTGCTCTTGCCTCTTTGGCGAAGCTTTTAGGACCAGAAATTAAAGGAATTTTTAGAAAAGAATTTCAAACCAAAGAAGATTTAGTTTTAGAAGTTTCTACTATTCCTATAATGAGAAAAGAGGAGAAATTAGGAACTCTGGTTATTTTACACGATGTTACCAGGGAAAAGAGGATAGAGAGAATGAAAACTGAGTTTGTTTCTATAGCCGCTCATCAGCTGAGGACTCCCTTGTCTGCAATAAAATGGACTTTGAGAATGCTTCTTGATGGAGACCTTGGCGAAACAACCAAAGAACAGAGAAACTTTATTGAAAAAACTTACGGTTCTAATGAAAGGATGATTACTTTAATTAACGACCTTTTAAATGTAAACAGGATTGAAGAGGGAAGATATCTTTATAAACCAAGCCGGGCTGATATTGAGGTAGTGACCCAATTTGTGGTAAACTCTTATAAAGAAGAGAGCAAAAAAAGAGGGATAAAAATTGACTTTAAAAAGCCAAAAAAGAAAATGCCATTAGTTTCGATTGATGTTGAAAAAATGAGGCTGGCCGTTCAAAACATTCTTGATAATGCTGTAAGGTATACCCCGGTCGGCGGGAAGGTGACAGTTTCTTTAAAACGTGCTAAAGAGGAAATAGAGATTTCTATAAAAGATACTGGGGTGGGGATTCCAAAAGACCAAAAGGCGCGAGTATTTACCAAGTTTTTCCGAGCAGCCAATGTAATGAGAATGGAAACCGAAGGTTCCGGTCTAGGTCTTTTCATTGCTAAAAACATTATTGAAGCCCATGGCGGAAAAATTTGGTTTGAATCTGAAGAGAATAAAGGCTCAACCTTTCATTTTACTTTACCCATTAAAGAGGAATTTGGAGAATTTTTAAAAACAGGGTAAAATAACAATATGGCAAAGAAAATTTTGCTAATAGAAGACGAAGAGATTATGGTTAACCTTCTCCAGAGGAAACTAACTGCTGAGGGATACGAAACTTCAGTGGCTAGAGACGGGCAAGAGGGGATGGAAAAAATGAAAGAGGCGAAACCCGACCTTATTCTTCTTGATATTATTATGCCAAAGATGGGAGGCTTTGAAGTAATGGAAGAGATGAAGGGAGACGGAGAGCTGAAGAAAATTCCAGTGATCGTCATATCTAATTCTGGTCAGCCAGTGGAAATTGATAAAGCTCAGACCTTAGGAGCGAAAGATTGGCTGATTAAAACCGAATTTGACCCCCAAGAGGTAATTAATAAAGTAAAAAAACAAATAGGATAAGTATAATCCGAATACTACGAATTCGTTGCATTCGCATATCATTCGTAGATTCGCATTATTTTATGACAAAAACAATCTTAGTCGTTGAGGATGATAAATTTTTAAGAGAATTAATTGTTCGGAAACTCAAGGAAGAGAATTTCAATATTACAGAAGCAATTGATGGTGAAGAGGGGATAAAAAAAATAAAAGAAGAGAAGCCGGATTTAGTTTTGCTTGATTTAATTTTGCCGGGGATTGATGGATTTGAAGTTTTATCAAAAATGAAAGAAGACATGTCTTTGGCTCAGATTCCAGTAATTATTCTTTCCAATCTCGGCCAGAAAGATGATGTGGAAAGGGGACTTAAATTAGGAGCAGTTGATTATTTGATTAAAGCCCACTTCACTCCCGGAGAAATTATCGAGAAGGTAAAGGATGCCCTAAAGTAACCAATAACCAAGAAACAAGATACAAACAATATCCAATCACCAATAATCAATAACCAAATGTTTGGTTATTGTATCTTGTATCCTTGCCTCTTCTTTTGCGAAGCAAAAGCTATGCCCGAACTCCCCGAAGTAGAAACAACAATAAGAGATTTAAATAAAAAGGTCCTTAACAGGACTTTTATTGATGCTTGGACCGATTTCCCCAAGATAGCAAGAAAACCCGAAGATTTCGAGCAACTTAAAAAAGAAATCATGGGTAAGAAAATTCAAAAAATCTGGCGAAGAGGGAAAAATATTATTTTTAATTTATCAAAGAACCGCTCTTTGTTAATTCATCAAAAATTAACTGGCCACTTACTCCTGGGTAAGTGGGAATTCAGCGAGGGGAAATGGATTTCTCCTGCCGGACCCCTGGCGGAGAAAATTAATACCTATATTCATTTATTATTTACCTTAGATAATGGTCAAATGTTGGCTCTGTCAGATTTAAGAAAATTTGCCAAGGTCGAACTTTGGGACAATGAAGGACTTAAAAAGGAATTATGTTCTTTCGGCCCGGAACCCTTAGAAAAAGATTTTACTTTTGAAAAATTTAAAGCCTGTTTTAAAAAGAAAAGAGGTAAGATAAAGCAAGTTTTAATGGACCAAACTGTCATTGCTGGGATTGGCAATATTTTCTCTGATGAAATTTTGTGGCAGGCGAAAGTTTATCCCTTAAAAGATGTTTCAAAATTAACTGATGAGGAATTGAAAGAAATTTATCAGGCAATGAGAGAAATTTTAACAAAGGCAATTAAACTTGGTGGAGAAAGTATTTCTGATTTCCGGAGGATTTCTGGAGAAAGAGGATACTTTGACAAGGAAAGAAAAGTTTATCGCCGAGAAGGAGAGCCCTGTCCGCATTGCGGCACAAAAATAAAAAGGGTAAAATTAGGGGGCAGAAGTGTCCATTACTGCCCTAGTTGTCAAAGGGCGAAGAGGACTTAGTCATCTTCTTTACCTTCGCTTCCACAAATGGAAGCTCGGTCTATGATTATCTTTCTTTATGGACCTGATACTTACAGGTCTCAGCAAAAGTTGAATGAGATAATTGAGCACTACAAAAAAACTTCCCAAAAAGGATTGAATTTTAAGTATTTTGATTTCAAAAAAGACAGCTACCAGGAGTTTAAAGATGAGTGTCAGACAATTTCAATGTTTGAAGGGAAAAAATTGATGGTTTTAAAAAACGCTTTTTCTAATAAAGAGTTTAAAAGAAAATTTTTAGAAAATTCTAAGAAATTCATAAATTTAGAAGATATAATTTTATTCTATGAAGAAGATGACTTTTCTAAAAATGACGCCTTATTTAATTTTCTAAAAAAACAGGCAAAATTTCAGGAATTTAAACTTTTGGAAAGCCAAAAATTAAAAAACTGGGTTAAAAAGGAATTTGAAAAATATCAGTGCCAGGTTTCAGATAGAGCTTTGGGAAAGTTAATTGAATTTACAGGGAATGACCTTTGGCAGATTACCAATGAAATTAAAAAACTGGTTTCTTATAAGAAGAAACAAGAAATTGGAGAAGAAGATGTTGAACTTTTAGTTAAGCCAAAAATTGAAACCGATATTTTTAAAACTATCGATGCTATATCTTCAGGAAATAAAAAGCAGGCTCTTTTTTTAATTCACAGACACTTAGAAAAAGGGGATTCACCCTTGTATCTTCTTTCAATGATAAATTTTCAGTTCCGGAACTTACTTTTGGTAAAATCATCTGAATTAAAAGGTGAATTGTATCTGAACAACATGCGAATACTTAGTAGAAAACTAAAGTTACATCCTTATGTAATAAGAAAATCAACTCAACAAGCTAAAAGGTTTACGATTGATGAACTAAAAAAAATCTACCAAAAAATTTTTCAGGCAGATTTGAATATAAAAACTGGGAAAATAGACCCTCAGACAGCCTTAGACTTACTAATTGCCGAGATATAGTCATTCCTTTTTTTTAGGATTTATTTATTGACTTAGTTGTCCTTGCTTTTTTTCTATCTGCAGTGTTTTTTTTAATTAATCCAGTTTTTGCTGCTTTGTCTAATAATTTATAAACTTTGGGTAAAAGATTTTTTGCTTCTTTAATTTTTTTCTGAGAAATTAGATCTTTAACCTCTTTTAAGAGGTTTTTTATTATTTTTTTCTTTTGTATGTTTCGCTCCCTTCTTTTTAAATTTTGCCTGAGCGCTTTTTTAGCCGATTTAGTAATTGCCATATTCCTTGCTTCACTCGGTCAAGTGCAAAATTCAAAATGAAAAATGCAAAATGACAGAGAAAAATTTAAAGTTGAATTATAAATATAACATAGCAAATAAAAAACATTTTTACAAGAAAAGAGATTCTAAAAAAATTACCCCTCTTGGCAAGAATTCCAAAGAGGGGTCTTTAATTCATTTTTTTCAATTGCCTGGGGTTGGTCACCGGTCGCTTTAAATTTAGAGACTAATTTGAACATATCCTATTTTTAGGTAAAATAGATAGATATGAAGGAATTATTTAAAAAGTTTATTCCTTCCTTCTTGCTGAGTTGGTATCATTATATTTTAGCCTTTTTTGGGGCAATTTTCTATTTTTTTCCCTCCAAGAAACTAAAAATAATTGGGGTGACCGGGACAAATGGGAAGACAACCACGACTGAAATGATCTCAAGGATTTTAGAAGAAGCTGGCTACAAAGTGGCGTTAATGAATTCAATTAGATTTAAAATTGACGATAGGGAAGAGCCAAATCTCTTAAAGATGACAATGCCCGGACGTTTCAAGCTTCAGAGATTTCTAAGACAAGCAGTAAGCTCTGGGTCAAAGTACGCAGTTTTGGAGGTGACGTCTGAAGGAATAAAGCAGTACCGGCATAAATTCATTAATTTTGAGGTAGCAGTTTTTACAAATTTAAGCCCAGAACACATTGAAGCTCATGGTAGTTTTGAAAATTATCGAAAAGCTAAAGGAAAGCTTTTTAAAATAACCAAAGGGGTTCATATTATAGACTTAGACGATGAAAACGCGGAATATTTTTTGAGATTTCCAGCAAAGAAAAAATATAGCTACGGATTAAATAAAGGAGATATTAATAACAAAGATATCCAATTTAAACTTCGGTTGATAGGTGATTTTAATATTTATAATGCATTAGCCGCAACTTGCGTTGGGATTTCGCAGGGGATTAATTTAGAGATTTGTAAAAAAGTATTAGAGGCAGCTGGCGGCATTCCAGGTAGAATGGAAGAAGTGATTTCAAGCCCCTTTAAAGTTTTTGTTGATTATGCTTTTACCCCCAATGCTTTAGAAAAAGTTTATCAAACCCTGAAACCAAAAAACGCAAAAATGGTGTGCGTGCTTGGTGCTTGTGGGGGAGGCCGAGATAAATGGAAAAGACCGGTTTTAGGGAAATTGGCGGCAAAATATTGTCAGGAAATAATTGTTACTAATGAGGACCCTTATGACGAAAATCCAATGGAAATCATGAATCAAGTTGCTGATGGGACTAGAGAAATGGCAATAAAAATATTAGATAGAAGAGGGGCGATTAGAAAATCGTTGGAATTAGCCAAACCAAATAATGTAGTGGTTATTACTGGTAAAGGCTGTGAGCCCTGGATTTGTGTAAAAGGGGGCAAAAAAATACCGTGGGATGATAGGAGAGCTGTTCGAGAAGA
Organism: uncultured Candidatus Saccharibacteria bacterium; assembly: GCA_964431915.1. Lineage (GTDB taxonomy): Bacteria > Patescibacteriota > Minisyncoccia > Minisyncoccales > CAZKCU01 > CAZKCU01. The sequence goes on from CAYSLI010000001.1 coordinate 104,834, forward strand.
ATTTAAAAAACTAAATTTATGAAAAAATATGAAATTTTGGAACATAAAGCCGACTTAAAAATTAAAGCTTTCGGGAAAAACAAAGGAGAACTTTTTGAGAATGCGATGTTCGGAATGTTTAAAGGAGCAAGATACGAGAGCGAGAGGGAAGGAATAAAAAGGGAAATTAAAATAAGCTCTCCTGAGTTATCTTCTCTTTTAGTTGATTTTCTGAGTGAAGTTTTATACTTGTGCGAGACAAATAAAGAAGTTTATCAAGAGATTCAATTTGAAAATCTTACAGAAAAGGAATTAAAGGGTACTTTAATCGGAAAAGAACTAAAAAGAATGGGAGTTCATATAAAAGCCGTAACCTACCATAATTTAGATGTTCACCAAAGGGAGGATAAAACTTGGGAGGCGACCGTTCTCTTTGATATTTGAAGAATTTAAGTAAGATAAAAAATTAATATGGTCATCAAAAAAGAATTTAATAAAATAACAGATTGGCTCTGGGAAATTCCGAAAAGTTTCAGGACTGATATGCGAGTCCCGGCAAGAGTTTATGTTTCAAAAAAACTATTAGAAAAGATAGAACCCGACGCAATAAAGCAAATTATTAATGTTGCTTCATTGCCGGGAATTGTAAAATATTCTTTAGCTATGCCCGATGCTCATACCGGCTATGGTTTTGTTATCGGTGGGGTAGCAGCTACAAGATATCCTGAGGGGGTAATATCACCCGGCGGAGTGGGTTATGATATTTCATGCTCTGTCCGCTTATTAAAATCAGATTATACCGAAGCAGAAATTAAACCCTACTTAGAAAAATTAGCTACTGAAATTCAAAGAGAGGTTCCTTCGGGTTTGGGACGGGGAAGAAAAATAAAACTTTCAATTGAAGAGATAGATAAAATTTTAGAGGGAGGAGTTCCTTATTTAGTAGAAAAAGGGTATGGCGAAAAGGAGGATATTGAATATTGCGAAGAAAAAGGGAAAATGCTTCAAGCTGATGCTTCTTGTGTTTCAGAACGAGCAAAAATGAGAGGAAGAGATCAGGTTGGCACTTTGGGTAGCGGCAACCATTTTTGTTCGTTAGAAAAAGTGGAAGAGATTTTTGATGAAAAGATTGCCGAAGTTTTTGGTCTATTTAAGGAACAAATAGTGGTAATGGTCCATTGTGGGTCTCGTGGACTTGGTCATCAAATTGCTACCGACTATATAAGAATAATGATGCAAGCGATGCCGAAGTGTGGGATAAAATTACCAGATAGAGAGTTGGCTTGCGTTCCATTCAATTCTTCAGAAGGTCAAAGATATTTTAAGGCAATGTGTGCTGGTGTAAACTATTCCTGGTCGAATAAACATATGATTACTCACTATATTAGAAAAGCCTGGGGAAATGTTTTAGGGGAGAAAGCGAATCTTGGATTACTATATGATGTTGCTCACAATATTGCTAAGGTTGAGGAGCAGGACGTGAACGGTCAAAGAATGAAGTTAATAGTGCACAGAAAAGGGGCCACAAGAGCTTTTCCGCCAGGCCATTCAGAAATTCCAGAAAGGTATAAAGATGTTGGTCAACCAACGATTCTACCAGGAACGATGGGTACAGCATCTTATGTGATGGTTGGCACAGAACAAGGCAAGGAGGCATTTTACTCAACTGCTCATGGAGCAGGAAGGGCAATGTCTCGGCATGCAGCAATGAGAGCGGTTAGAGGAGAGGAAGTAGTTAAAAGATTAAAGAAAAAAGGAATTTTAGTAAAATGCCGGTCAATGAAAGGAATTGCTGAAGAAGCCCCGATAGCCTATAAAAATATTGAAGATGTTGTTGAAGTAGTTCATAATGCCGGATTGTCAAAAAAAGTGGCAAAATTAGTTCCTCTGGCTGTCATTAAAGGTGAATAAAAATGTTTAAAGTCGGACTTTAAACATTTCCTTGATAAAATAACCTTGATAAAATAATTAAATTAGGTTAAGATATAAAATATTATGTTAATTCTTTTTAAGTGGTTTTTTATTTATGGTAAAGAGAAGACTTCCCAAAAGCCTAAGGAAATTTATTCGCAAAGAGAAGGCTCGGATTCGCCGGGAAGTTTTTGACATAAAGGAACAAGAAAAACAAATTAGTGAAATATATGAAAGATTTCGACCTCAAAAACAAACTAAAAATAAAAATTCAAAATAATTCGCAGCATTCGCATTCGATTCGTAGATTCGCATTATATTTTTATGAAAATAAATGAGATTTACAACTTAGCTATAGAGATGGGGGTTGAAGTAGATTTCAGAGGGAAAGAAGGAGTAGAGAAGTTTTTAGAAAGAAAAAGGGAAAAATATGAAAAACTGGAGGATAAGGAGAAAGAAGAATTTGACAAAGAAGCTTTAGAAAATCCTTATTTAGATTCAAGAATTTATCATATTGCCACCGATATTAAAATAAAAAAAATCTTAGCCGGAATTGATATTGAGTCGGCAGAAATTCTAATAGCAAAAGAACTCGGCGCAGTCGATTTAGTTATTGCTCACCATCCTCTCGGTAAGGGATTAGCTCATTTAGCAGATGTGATGGATTTACAATGTGATGTTTTAAATTTTTATGGAGTCCCAATAAATATTGCTGAAGGGTTAATGAAGGAAAGAATTGATGAAGTGGCCAGGGGAGTGAATAAATTAAACCATCAAAGAACGGTTGATACTGCTAAATTATTGAAAGTGAATTTAATGAATTCTCACACCCCCTGTGACAATTTAGCAGCAAAATTTCTAAAAAATTTAGTCGAAAAAGAAAAACCAGAAAGGGTTGGCGATTTAATGGATTTATTAAAAGAAATTCCAGAGCATAAAGAAGCTCTTAAAATTGGGGCCGGTCCTAAGATTTTTGTGGGAGATAAAGAAAACCGCTGTGGTAAAATCGCCCTTACTGAAATTACTGGAGGTACTGAGGGCTCGCCAAAACTTTATGAAAAAATGGCTCAAGCGGGAATCGGTACGATAATTGGAATGCATCAATCAGAAGAACATCGGAAGGAAGCCGAAAGTGCGAACATCAATATAGTGATTGCCGGCCATATGTCTTCTGATTCTTTGGGAGTAAATATATTTTTAGATGAATTAGAAAAAAAAGGAATTGAAATTGTCCCTTATTCAGGACTAATTAGAATTTCTAGAGTTAAAAAATAAATTTTACAAAAATAATATTAAATAGGAACTGGCTGAAAAGCCAGTTTTCTGATAAAGTTGAACAATGAGAACAGGTAATCAAACTCAAGAGAAAGAAGAGATAAAAGCAATTAGATTTGCTCGCCCTTGGAGAGTTTTTGCTTTCGAGGCTTTTTTGTTTTCTTTGGCTTTAGTTTTGGGGATTACCACTGCCTTCAGACTCAATAGAATCTTAGAAATTCAAGAAATCTCTTTGCCCGGCATTTCCTTTTGGTACTTTCTTTTTTATTTTCTTTTAACCGCTTTGTTTATTTGGTTAATTATTTCTTTTTCCGGAAAATTTAAAAAAGGGAAAGGGATATTTTTTAAGGGGATTTTTATTTTAACCGTTTTCTGGGGAGGTGCCCTTTTACTTAGTCTATGGATTTTAGACATTTTCGCTTTGTTTTTAATGGGAATTTTAATTTTTTGGTGGTTTAAAAAACCTACAATTTTGGTTCATAATCTTTGTATTATTTTTGGAATTGCCGGAGCAGGTAGTATTTTAGGGTTAAGACTTGAGCCCTTGATAGTAGTGGCTCTTTTAATAATTTTCTCGATTTATGATTTCATAGCTGTTTATAAAACAAAACATATGGTAAAGATGGCAAAAGAAATGATTGAAATGGGAGCTATTTTAGCTTTAATTGTTCCTTCAAAAATTTCTGGTTTTAAAGCCGATTTAAAAAAAGTTGAACCCGGAGGAAAATTCTTAATTTTAGGCGGAGGAGACATAGTTTTTCCTTTACTTCTTTGTGTCTCTTTAGTTTCTGAAGGAATTTTAAATTCTCTAATTATCGCCCTATTTGCCCTATTTGGTCTTTTTTTCAGTTTTTGGATATTCGCCAGTCAAAAAATCCGAAAACCTATCCCTGCCCTGCCACCTATTGCCTTATTTTTGATAATTGGATTCCTGATTACCAGATTAATTTAATGGACAAAAAAGCAAAGATCGAAAAATTAAATAAAAAAAATATTAGAAGAAGACTTTAAGAAGGTTAAAAAATACTTAAAATAATGAAGTTAAAAAGGGAATTGTTATTCTATCTTGTTTGTGATAATATTAGGAGTTTGGAAAATATAGGTTCTCTTTTCAGAACAGCAGATGCTTTAGGGATAGATAAGATTTTTCTTTGTGGAATTTCTGGTACTCCTCCCCACCCCAAAATTTCAAAAACAGCCTTAGGGGCAGAGAACTGGATAAAATGGGAACATCACTGGCAATGCTGGAGAGTTATTAAAAAATTAAAAAAAGAAAAAGTTTTTATTGTAGCCTTGGAACAAACAAAAAATAGCTTACCCTATGATAAGTTTAAAGCAAAGTTTCCCTTAGCGTTGGTAATAGGAAATGAAATAAAGGGAGTTTCAAAATCTGTTTTAAAAAGAGCAAATTGTGTAGTTTCTCTGCCAATGTTTGGCAAAAAAGAATCTTTAAATGTAGCTGTATCTTTTGGGATAGCAGGTTACGAAATAAACAAACTTAGATAAATTTTGGACATAATTTTGGACATCCGATGTCCAAAAATGTCGATGTCCAAAAATGTAGCCCCGCCTCGCCCTTTTTTGCCCTCATAGCTCAACCGGATAGAGCGTGACCCTCCGGAGGTCAAAATCTCCGTTCGAGTCGGAGTGAGGGCACCTAAAAAAAAGCGGGGTGAAAGTCCTTAGTCAGGCAAACTTGCCTGACTTTTGTCAACAAATCAAGGAGATAAATTGACTTTGTTATAACTTTGAGTAAAATAGAAATATGAGTATTACCTTTCAACCAAAAAAGAAAAAAAGAAAACGTGTCCACGGGTTTTTGAGAAGAAAGAAAACTAAGGGAGGCAAAAGGATTTTAGCTAGACGAAGAAAAAAAGGGAGAAAGAAACTCACAGTCTAAAATCTTCAGCTCGGCTTGAGATTTTAAATTTTTTTAGATGTTACTCAAAGAGAACCGATTAAAAAAAAACAAAGATTTTGAAAGAGTTTTTAAAGAGGGAAAAGGATTTAAGGAAGATTTTCTGGTTCTAAAAATAGTAAAGAATAATCTAGAAAGCAGCCGCTTTGGTTTTGCGGTTAAAAAAACTTTTTTCAAAAAAGCTACCTTGCGCAACAAAATAAAAAGAAGATTAAGGGAATCAGTCAAAATAAAACTAAATGAAATTAAAAAAGGGATAGACGGAGTAGTAATAGCCAGGCCAGGATTGGAAACCAAGGATTTACAGGAGATTAAGAAAATAGTAAATAAGCTTTTTAAAAAAGCAAAAATAATCTAAAAATGCTTAAAAAAATAATTTTAGAAATTATTAAATTTTATCAAATTTTTATTTCGCCAATCTTTGGCAAAAGATGCCGTTTTTACCCCAGTTGCTCAGAATACACCTACCTGACTATTAAAAAGTATGGTCTGTTAATAGGAGCCAAAAAAGGAATAAAGAGGATATTAAAGTGTCACCCTTGGAATCCCGGGGGAGTAGACTTGCCCTAAATTATGAGTTTTTTTATTAGTCTTTTTAACGTAATATTATACCAGCCCTTGTTTAATGCCCTAATTTTGCTCTACCAATATTTACCGGGGCATGATTTTGGGATAGCAGTTATTGTTTTAACAATTTTGATTAAGATTATTCTTTATCCTTTGGGAACCAAAGGAGTTAAATCCCAAAAAGCACTTTCTGAACTTCAGCCCAAAATAAAGGAAATTCAGGAAAAATTTAAAAACGATAAAGAAAAACAGGCCAGGGCCACGATGGAACTTTATAAGAAGGAAAAGATTAATCCTTTCTCAGGATGCTTACCTCTACTTGTTCAGCTCCCAATTTTAATCGCTCTTTACCGACTTTTTTGGAGAGGATTTGGGGAAAACCAGCTTAGTTTTTTATACAGCTTTGTTCCCAATCCCGGCCAGATTGATACTACTTTTTTGGGGATAACAAATCTTACTCAATCGGCTGCTGTTAAAGTAAATGGAATTTCTCATTTGCTTTGGCCGAATATAGCGATAATAATTGGAGCCGGGATCGCTCAATTTTTTCAGACAAAAATGGTAACCCCAAAGCAAAAATCAGTAAAAAAAGGCTCGTCCGATTTTTCTCAAATGATGCAAAAGCAGATGCTTTATTTCTTTCCAATTTTCACAGTTTTTATTCTTTGGCGGTTTCCGGCAGCCGTCGCCCTTTATTGGTTAGTGGTCGCGTTATTTTCAATAGTCCAACAATATATTACTTTCAAACACCATGCTTAATCAAAATAGCTTAAAAAAAATTAAAGGAACTGTTGAAGAGTTTTTTAAAAAGATGACTTTTGAAGTAGAAATTAAAATTTTGCCCCAAGAAAATCAAACCATCCCCATAAATTTAAAAACTTCAGAGCCACAGATTTTAATTGGAGAAAGAGGCCAAACGTTAACTGAAATTCAGCATCTTTTAAAAACAATATTAAAAAGACAAATTGAAGAACCTTTTTTTATTGACCTTGATATTTCAGATTATAAAAAGAAAAAAAGCGAATATTTAAAAGAGATGGCAAGAGATGCTGCTGATGAGGTAGCCCTGTCTAAAAAAGAAAAACAGCTTCCTTCAATGCCGGCTTATGAAAGAAGAATTATTCATTTGGAGTTAGTGGAAAGAAGTAATATTACCACAGAAAGCATTGGGCAAGAGCCAGAAAGAAGAGTAGTAATAAAACCATACCCCTAAGTTTTCGCTGGCACGAATAAAAACCGTCCAGAAGAAAAACCTGGACGGTTTTTTATACTAAAAGACTTGAGAAGGTGAACTTTCTATGACCAGAGCTACCGAAGTGAACCTGAGGATGAAGAGAGGACTGGAATAATAGTATACTGGGTGGCGCAAGATTCCTGATTTGTCCACCATAGCCCAAAGACCTTATGAAGACCGCACTGGCTTATCGGATGGTCTTTAAGGTTAGGCCAATTTCCACGACCTTCAAAAATTGCGTAGTATGGTCCACCTTTCACTGGTCCTTCCCGTACGCCAAAAAGAATCAACAAGTAATTGCCAGTAATCTTTAATGACCAAACGCCTTCTATATGAGGAGGTTCTCCGGGTTTAGTTGCTCCAGAATGGGGTGTGCATCCTTTGAACTCTGGTTCTGAGCAGAGTATGACTTCACCATAAGTTTTTTCAACTTCCTGAAAGACAGTCAGTGAAGCATCTCGTCCCTCGGGAACGTCCACCGTTTTTGATTTAGTGGCTCCCTTACTCCTCCAAACTTTAGCGTTTCCTTCTCTTCCGACATCTTGGTGTAAAATTGCCCCGTAAGAATATTTTACTGCTGATTTTTCTATCGGATTAACGAATTTAATTTTTTTAATTTTTCCCTTTAATTCTCCAAGGTCAGATTGAGAGGTTTTGAAAACTCCTAATATGTTTTCATTTTCATCAAGTAGGTAAACGCCTGGCTCGGTGTATTCAAGTTCTGGCCAAACGACTAGTTCCAAATTCAGCATTACTAATTGGGGATTAATAGTGGTTAAAATTAGATAAGAAGAAAGTAAAATAACAAGCCCGATAACGCCGGCAAAAATTTGATCTTTAGCCTCTGTCTGGGCAGTTGGAGCTCCGACTGAGGTTATATAACGAAACCCGCCGTAAATTAAGGCTCCAAAAACGACTAAACCGGCAATGGCAACGCTGAAATTAAAAATATATTTTATATATTGGGGGAGAACGGCCTGCTCTACTGTTTCTGGTCGCCAGCCGCCAATTTCTGGATATTCGATTTCAAGTTTGGCAAGAGAAAAACTTGCCAGAAATAAGGCCAAAAAAGCAACCGAGAGAAAAATTAAAATGTTTTTTTTAAGATTTGGCATAATTCAAGATTATATATCTTACAATTTTTTAGTGGCAACAGAACCAATTATGAAAACTGGTGCAAACGGGTATTTCTTTATCATTTACTTTTTCCATTGTTTTTGTGTATCGGGGAAGGCCTCGGTCCATAACTGTATCGCAGTTCCAAAGTATTTTCACGATCTTCTCTCCTCGAGCAACTTTTTCCCAATTAGCTGGAGAAATATAGCATTTATCAAATTCTTCTCTTGATAGGTCTAATTTTCTTCTGATGGCTTCTTGTATTGTTATGCTTAGATTAGGATTAACTATACACTGGGCTTTTTCCAGAATAGTCCTGATATCTTCATTTTCTTTTATACAAAGAGGTTCTACACTTTCATAAATCAATTTATATAATTTATCTTTAGCTGCCTGAATTTCTTCATTAAGACGAGTAATTTCTGCAAATAACTCTTCTATTTTTTCTCTTCCTGGACAGACATCGCCCTGACAAGATTTTGAAACGCAGGCAATAGTGATATCCTTTATAGTAACAGCTTCACATTTTGGGGTGCAATTATCCATACTGCATTTTTTAGCCAACCCTTCCATTTCTTTTTGGGCTTTAATAAGATAATAAGAATTTGTTTCAATTATTTCAAGCCCTCTTACTATTTCTTTTAACAATTCCCCGGTTTTCTCCATTGCCTCTCCAACTGGAATTTCCCGGCCACATTTTAATTTTTCATAATCTATTTCTTCTTCCTCTCCTTCAGCGGCTAATGTGTCTTTATTTTGATTATAAAAGAAATTTAAAAATAAGAAAATAGCAATAAATAAAAATAAGGAAAGGGTAATTTTTAGAAATAAATTTTTCATACTTTATTATTTCGGATACCCGGGAAAATAACCCGTCGTATTATTATAACAATCTTCTTTTATTGATGGTTCTGATGGTAAAAAATCTTTAGGATCTAAAGGCTTAGTGTTTTTGTAGTCGCTGAAATTTTCTGCTGATGAGCCGTTTCGAACTTCGAAATGAAGATGAGAACCGGTACTATAACCGGTGCTACCGCTTGTAGCAATTATTTGGCCAGCTACTACCCTATCTCCTCGTTTGACAGAGTATCCATTTAAATGGGCATATAAAGTTGAAAGTTCGAGCTTTTCGTGTGTGATAATTATAACGTTACCATAGCCTCCATTATAACCTCCGATCTGCCCAGCGAAAATTACTGTTCCATCAGCAACCGCATAAACTGGTGTACCAATAGGGGTTGAAAAGTCAAGACCTAGGTGAGGTCTTTCACACGCCCCCCCAACTGGCCGACATGCCCCAAAATCACTTGAGCAGCTGAGGCGAGCCAGAGGTAGTGGCCAACCGAGTTTGCCGGGCTCAGCTGGAGGGGATTCTGGCCAACCTCCAATGGGCTCAGGAGGAAAACCAGCGTCTCCTCCCCAGCGAAGCACTGAGGCAAGATAGATTATATCTTCATTCCCTTCTTCATTAAAATAAAACGTAATTGGGCCTTTAACTATCCGACCATCTATCTCAATATCAATATTTTCCCAATCAGGAGGGGCAGTAGTCTCAAGCTCCTGAAAATGCCTGATTGCTAATAAGGTGTTATAACTAATTACCCCTGAAGCTGAACTCATTAAAAGTCCGGCTGCTTCTAATTGAAAAAGGTCATTAAGCAAGGAAATTTTGGCATTTGGTATTTCTTTTATTTCTTTTTCTAAATTGGCAATTACCTGAGGCGTTTTTCCTATCGCGGTCTTTATTTGAAACTGATTATCTTTTCCCTTACATCCGGTTGCTGAACAACTGCGGCTACATTTTGAAGCACCACAGTCTGTTTCTGCGACCAAAGAATATATTTCTTCACTTAAAGCGTATAACTCATTTGCCGATTCTGCTGCTGCTTCCGCTGTTTGATAAGCATAATCTAATTTTTCCTGTGCTTCCTTATTCAAGGCCGCATTCTCAATAATTATTCCGGTTGGAACCTGGAAATATGTTGGCACTTTCTCTTCAGCTAGTGGGGGAGGTTCTATTTCTGGAAAAGCAACTTTCTCTAATCCCGGAAGCCGAAAAATTGCCAGCTGGGGGTTGATAGTAGCTAAAATTAAATAAGAAGAAAGTAGAATAACCAGTCCTAAAATCCCTCCGGTAATTTGCTCTTTAGCAGAAATCATTTTAACCGGGGCGCCAGCTGAAATTAGATAAAGAAGACCTCCATAAACTATTACCCCAAGAGCCAGCAAACCTGCAATCATTAGGGATAGGTAATAGAAATACTTTATATAGAGAGGAAGAGCCTGCTCTCCGGGGATTTCTCCTTTTTGAATTTTTTCAAGAAGAACCTGGGGAGAATCAACTCCAGGAAAGGGAAGAGAAGGATAATTTATTTCTGGAGGCCGAGGCTCAATTGCCAAAGTAAAATTAGCCCAAAAGATAAAAAAAACAAAAAAAAGAAAAAAGAAGAAAAATTTTTGTTTTTTATTTCGCATAATTTAATCTAAATTTTTTATTCCTTACTTGTTGTTAACTCGGACCAGACCATCCAGGTCCAGAAAGGAAGGCCGCCAATTACAGGTAATATTTCTCCTATCACCGAAATGGCAAATTTTAATCCTCTTCTCCCTGCTATTTTCCCCATTCTTCTGAATGCTTTTACTGCTCCTTTTTTTACTTCGCGCCTTTCAATTACCTTTTCTTTCAGTCCTTCTATCTCAGCCATGCTTTGGGACCTGATTAAAATCCAGATTCCAAAAAAAATAAGCCCTATTACATCAGATATCCAGGAAGGAATTTCCCCAATTCCATAAGCAATGTCAAGGACAAGAAAAATTACCCCGGCAATATCCAAAAGTATTGCAAAGGGTAACATTATAATTCCTTCGGGGCTCAAAAGGGCTCCTGTTTTTTTTGTCGCTTGTTCTAAAACTTTAAATTCTCCCGAAACCTCTTCTTCGGGAGCTTCCAGAGCTCCCTCCTCATTTATTTCGTATTCATTCATAATTTATTACATTTTCCTTATAATTTTTCTTGAACTAATCTTTTTTTGGCTTCTTTTATTCTTAATACTTCTCCTGGAGCAGTGGTGATTAATTGGTCTTCAGAATAAGAGGCGACCACTCTAATTGCCACATGCTTTTGGCCGGCAAAAAAGACTCCCTCTCCAACTGCTGCCTCAAGCAACCTGAGTTTTTCCTCCTCGGTTAGGTTAAAAACCTTTTGAATAGAATCAATCACTGCCGGAGGCTGTTTCATTAAAAGTTTCAAAGAGGAATTGTTAATAATTGGCTGGCCATAGTCAGACTTCATAAAATCAGAAACATCTTGGGTAATGGTGGTTACCCCTAACCAATATTTTCTGGCTCTTTTGACAAGGCCATATAAGAAAGAAGCTCCATCTTCGGTCTGCATTAACCACCAGGCCTCATCAACAACTAAAATTCTTTTTTTCAACTCAGACTTGACTTTATTCCAGATATATCTCATAATTATAAACATAGCCATTGGCCTCAATTCTTCTTCCATATCTCGAATTCCAAAAACAACAAATTTATTTTCCATTGAAATGTTTGAATAATTGTTAAAGAAGTTAGCATAGGTTCCTTTAGTGAATTTTCTTAGTCTTCTAACCAAACCTTCAGCTCCCTCCATAGTTTCTAAAACCTGCTCTAAATCCGACATCAAAGGAGGAGTAATTTTTGAAAAATCAGATTCCGGGGTAATGTCTTTTGCGGCATAAGTTTCAGTCAGGGCCCGGTCCACAATTGCGTCTTCTTCCGGACTTAAACCTCCTAACATAATCCTTAATAAACCAACTAAATTCATAATGTTTGACCTTAAGACATCGGCTGGTCTCTCATCTTCTCTTGGGATTGGCAAATCAAAAGGATTAATTCTGTCTGTTGAGGCAAGGGAAATATTAAAGAAAGAACCGCCGATAGCATCAGACAAAAACTTATATTCGTTTTCTGGGTCTAGAATTATAGCATCAATGTTTTGCATCAAAGAACGTAAAACCTCCAACTTCACAAAAAATGACTTACCTGAGCCGGCTACTCCGAAAAAAACTTCATTGTAATTTTCCAAAGAAAATCTATCAAACAAAATTAGGGAATTATTGTGTTGGTTGATTCCGTATAAAATCCCTTCATTAGAGCTCAGGTCAAAAGAAATAAAGGGAAAGGAACTGGATAGGGGTTCAGTGTTCATTGGGGTATGAACTTGGAGCAAATCCAGACCATAAGGGGAGGTAGAAATAAAACCTTCCCTTTGTTGGAAGAGAGCCGGTTTTATATAGACTAATCTCCCTTCCAGAATTGACCTCAAAATAGTTTCAGTTTCTCTTAATTCTTTTTGGGTATCGCCATAAATAGTGAGATATAAGCCGAATCTAAACATTCTTTCCTGGGCAGACTGGAACTTGTCTCTTAAAGATTCTAAATCCCGGTAGGCAATTTCCAAGGATGGATCGCGAATTAATCCTTTTTCTTCTCTTTCCATAGTTTCGGACTGAACTTCAGTTATCTTTTTCCTCAGTCGCTTTAAAATCTTACTTATATCAACCGGGTGGATGAAAAAAGAAATATCCATTGGAGTATCCAGATTAATAATCGGAGAAAACCAGTCTGTGCTTAGATATCTGGGATAGGAAAAAATAAAAAAAGATTTAGCCAGTTTTTCTCCAAGTTTGAGATAATTTTGAGATACTTCAATAGAGGCCGGAGCAATAATATCTTTGATTCCAACTGCCTCGGCTTCAAAAATCTTCTCTTGGGTTTCAGGTTTCTTTCTTAGAAATTTTTTGAAAAAATTTATCATTAACATTAATAAAATTTAAATAACTAATTCTCCGGGAAGCTCAGGGTAGTAACCAACTTCAGCTTCTTTAGGATGATGTAAACCCCAGAAAAGTTCAATAAGTTCAGGAGTGGTCAGGGGAACAGCCTGAAGACCGCATCTTCTTAAACCTAAAGCAACAAACTCCATTCTCTGCCAGAGTTGGCTTTTGCATCTTTGGAAGCCTTCCTTGGTTAGGGTAGGAATTTGGGGCATTTTTAATAATTTTTTTCCTTTAGCGGCAAGTCCCTGAGATTCAAAAAGGGTATATGGGACGACAACAAAGAAATTTTTTGTCAAAATAGCTCCTGTTTCCACTAAATGTTGTATAAACTCGTGATATTCAGCAGTTTGCATTTTCAAAAGTTCATTTTCTTGAGTTCTCTCTAACTCTTTTAATTTTTCAAGGTAACCGGTAATATTAAGTTTTCGGGATTGGGCGACAATTTGGCAGGAAAAATCCAGAGAATTCAAAAAACTTTGAAATTGATACAAAATAGCATTCTGTTCGTCCTCAGACTTTAAGGCAAAATTAAGAGAAGAAACCATCAAAACTCCTCTTAGGGCTTTATTCTTTAAGATAAGAACGCCTTTCCTAATTTGGTCAATTTCTAAAAATTGTTGGGTTGTTGGCTGTGCCATAATATCATCTTATTCTCATTTCAATTTGAGTTGATAACTTCTTTAGTTTGCTTTTTTCGGCAAGTTTTAAGGTTGGCTCTTCTGAGGGCTCTTCTTTTTTGACCTTTTTTTCTTTTTTGATAATTTTTGGAGAAATTGCTTTCTTTTTCCAGAGATAAATTTTTGAAGAAAAAGAGAAATTCAAAAATTTTAGCAAAATACTTAAAAGAGGCTGACCGCCAATTTTTAAAAAGGCAAAAGCTAAAGCCCCAATTACTAAAAATATGGTAATTAAGGCGAAAGCTAAAGGACTTTTTGCTGCTAAATAGAAATAAAGGAAAAACAAAACTACTCCGGCTGCCCCTAAATAAAGAAACTGCTTGAAAGTTAAAGGGCCCACTATTTTTGCCTCCTTTTCAATAAATTGAGGAACTTGAAACCGCATTTTTTTATAGAACCTATAAGCTACTTTTAATTCTACCACAAATAAAAAAAGCAACAAAGGGTTTGACAAAATTTTGGAGTGGTGATATAATGTAGAAGCTAAGGAAAGAAGAAAAGGATTTCCTTGGCTTCTGGGTAATCCCAGAAACATTTAAAATTAAATAAGGAGGAGGTAAAAAAAATGGCTGATAATGATGGTAAAGAAAAAAGGAAGGTATTCTCTTTTTTCGTTGTCGGATTATTGATAGTTGAAGAAAAGAAAAGAGTAGTCGTTGAAAGGTTCGGTGAATACTGTAGGACGCTTGATCCTGGCCTAAGGTTGATACTTTTTCCTGGGATATTGGATCGTATCAAGGATGAGATTTTCATTGAACAAGAAACAATCCCACTTTTTCCAGAACCTATCAAAATTGACTTTAAAGACGGATCAGCAACACCAAAGAATGTCAGAGCGTATATTGAAATTGACAGGCCAGATGATCCATATCTAACTAAGAAGGAAGCGAAGGAAAAAGCTGAGAAGAAAAAAGCTGAGAAGGAAAAAGAGATAACCGATAAAGAAAGAAAAAAGAGAGAAAAGAAAGAAAGAAAAAAAAGAGGAATTGGAGGAAGAACCGGGGTTTTTCGAGCGGTCTATCACATTAGAAAACGGAAAGAAGCTATTCGAGATCGATTAGAAAATGCAGTCAGAAGCTATTTAAATAAGCTTACCATCCAAGAGGGTATAGAAATGGCTCGAGGAGGTTATGACTTATTAGGGCCTAATGGAATCTCGAAAAAAGAAACCAACCGACTTAAAGGTGTTTTTGAAGATTGGGGAACAATAGTTCATGCAATTACGATTGGTGATTTTGATTTAGAGCCGGATTTGGTGAGAGCAAGAGGAGAGCTGCATAAAAGACTAAAAGAAAGAGAGGCGGCTAAAGATGTAGCAAAAAGAAGGGCAAAAGAAACTGTAGGAGTATTAATTGAAATGATAACTGAGCAAACAGGAATATCTCAGGTATATCTTCAAAAAATGCTCAAAGAGAATCCAAATGAATTTATTACCAAATACAAAGATTTACTAAAACAGAACTTAGATCTAATTCACAGAAGAATGGCAATTGATGGAGACAGTTTTGTTGATATTCGAGTAGATGGAGCTCAAGGAGTAGAAAAGATGCTTTTGAATCTTTTTGCCGCTAAGGAAAGAATGCCGATGGGAGGAAAAGAGCCGCCAGGACCGAAAAAAGAGGGGTCGAAAGAAGAAACCGAAGAAGAAAAAGATGAGAAGTTATTTGAAGACCTCGCCGAAAAGTCAAGGGCTCTGAAAAAGGTAAAAGCTCGATAAAAAAGAAAATAAGAAAGAGGGTTGCCTCCAACCCTCTTTTTATTTTTAATCTCTCTATTCAATTGGTTCACGGTATGTGTCTGTTCGTTTTGGAGGAGCTGGTTTAGTTTCTTTTGTTTTTTTAGCAGATGGTATTTCTTTTTTTTCTCTAAAAGTTATTTGAACTAAACTAAGAACTTTCTCCTCCAGGTCTTTAGCTAACTTTTGAGTAGTTTCTTTCGAAATATTTAAACGTTCTTGAAGGGTGGCAATAAATACGTCTTCGTTTCTGATCTTACCTTGGCTAACTTCTTTGAGTATTTTAGCGATATGAGGTCCGGGAAGATTTTCCCATCTTTCTTGGAACCCTTTTCTTTCTTCAACTGTTTTTATTGGGCCAAAACTTTCAAATAGTTCTTTTATTGTCTCTAATCTGTACTTTTCTAAGAGGGACTCGATGATATCAGGAGTGCCTTCTGGAAAAACTCTTTTATTATTTCGATTTAATTTATTATGGTTTTCCATGGTTTAATTAGTTAATATTAAGCTATAAAGTCTGGATCTTGGATAATCCTCGTTTTCTGGGCTAAACGATGAGCCTCTTCGGTTTTTCTTGCTGCCTCTTGGGTTTTTCCTGCTACCCGTAGGGTTTTTGCGGTTGCCTGTAGATTAAGGTATTCTTGCTGAAGAGCCACTCCATTCTTTTTAATCCCATTTTGTAAGGCTTCTTTTAGCTCATCGCTCCCTCGGTCCCTTGTAGCAGTAGCTTGTTTTACACTCATTGCTTTAATTACATCTAAATCTATGTCATCGGCATGAGCTTGGGTGGCAAACTTTCTCGGATCGTATCCTCTAACTACACGTCGGAGGCTATCTTGGATACTTTCTCCCTTCTTTCTTTTTATTGCTGCTTGAGTTCTGAAAGGCATTCCTTCTGTTTCTTTTTTTTGTTCTTCCTTGCGTCGCTTAGCATAACCTAGTAGCGGTCTGCCAACTGTTTCTCTCAGAAATGGCTTTGAAGCTGCCCGACGGCCAAGCCATTCAGCCTTTTCTGGAATTTTTAATCCCTTCTCAATTCCTCTTCCTGCTTTTTTTCCTGTCCATTTTCCAGCTGTTTTCACTCCTTTCTGGGCGACAGCAATAACTGCTGTAGCTCCCATAGCTGAAGTGGAAAGGGCAACAAAGAAACCAACAATAAGGAAGCCAATGGCTATTCCGTAAGGCAACAAGGTATTAACTAGATTAATTGTACCAACAGCAGGGACGCTCATTTCTGCTCCCTCTATTAAATTAGGTAAATCAGGACCCATTATTTTTCCCTCATAAGAAAGCCCTATAAGGTAGCTGCTTAAATAGAGAAAGAAAGCAGCAGCTGCTCCAACAATGCACCATTGGATAAATTGATTCCACCATAGTGAAAAAACTCTTCTAGTTGCTGGCAGGATATAACAAAAGAAAGCAATGGGAGATAAGATTACTAGCATCCAGATGACTATATAACGTAAAACAAAAAGAAGACTATAGACCAGAAATATAAGACCACTTATACCTCCAAAAACAATCAGACTAAAAGCTTTAGCAAGGGAAGTGGCATCTATCTCAAACCCTACCACTTGCCAGCTGTTAAGAAATATAGCCCATTGCTCGCTCCATATACTTTCCACAAAATTAAGATTAACCATACCTCCTAAGAAAAAATTCATTATAATATTTGAAGCATCAACCACAAGACCTAAAATAACCGGAGTAAAATTAATTAATAAGGCTATTCCAATCAAAAGAGGTAAAGTTTTTTGCCATTGGTATTCTCTAATTCTTAAGGCAGTAGCTAAACCGATAATAACCAAGATAATAATAAAGCCTATATTAGCTAAATCTCTTGTTAAAGTCCAACCAATTTGAAGAAGGGGGTTTCCAGCTGGATTAGTATAAGAAAGGACAATAAAGTTCGGGTGAGTAACTATAGCTAAGATTCCAATAGCCATACTAAGAAAAGCATTCGTTACTACCAAGAATATTTGGAGCACTGTTGTAGCAAGGGCCAGAGCAAGATTTCCGAGCGTTGAAAAAAACAGTTGCTCACCAGAAAAGTGATAGAGTATAGCTGCCGGAGGGCTGAATATAGCAATTAGAGCTTCCTTCCAATCTATCGCTGCAGCTGTTGCATGAAGGGGTAAAGCCAGCCCTAAAGCCAGGAGGAACAAAAAAATCCCAAAATACAATCTTTGTTTTGGGAAAGTAGAAGTCGGGATTGACGATTTTTTGTTTAATCTAAAAGTTTTGGGGAGATTTTTTATTTTTTGAGCCATTGGAATATTGTACTACAAAATCTACAATTTGAAATCCTTAGTAATGATTAATTAATTTTATAACTTTTTGTTAGATTTATCCAATCTTTAATAAATAAGGTTTCAGCTCTCTGAGTAGGTTGAATATTATTTTTTAGAAGCCAGGATTTAACTCCTTCCTTGTTCAATTCTAACTTTTTTGATAGGTTGTTGGCAAGTTGTTTTCTTGGTTGAGAAAAGCCAGCCTTGACGATTCTGAAAAGCCGTTGATTAAACGCTGATTTTCTCCGCTGATGAGATGCTGAGATGATATTTTGAATTTTTATAATCGCCGAATCTACTTTTGGCAAGGGCCAGAAAGATTTCTTTGAAACATAAGAAATAATCTTGGGCTTGGCATAAAATTGGACGGAAACAGCCAAGATATTCATTTTAGGAGGTCTGGCGCAAATCCTTTGAGCCACCTCTTTTTGAACCACTAAAATCATTAATTCTGGCGGCAATTTGGTTTCCAGGAACTTTCTGATTGCCGGAGCAGTAAGATAAAAAGGCAAATTAGCTACTACTTTATAGCCTTTAGCCTTTAATTTATAGGTTAGAGGATTAAATTTTAAAATATCTTCTTTTAAAATCTCAACATTTTTAACATTCCAACATTTCAACAGTTCCTTCAGTATGTCATACATTTTTAAATCTTTTTCTACGGCAATTAGCTTTTTTGCTTCTTTTGAGAGGTCCTGAGTTAAAGTTCCAATTCCTGGACCGATTTCCAAAACAATGTCTTTGATTTTGAGCCGGGCCGCCTTTATAATTTTTTTAATAACAGCTTTGTTAGTCAAGAAATTCTGGCCAAGTCTTTTTGACGGCTGAGCATGGCGTTCTTTGAGCAATTTTTTAATATCTCTTTTTGAAGTTAAGTCCATTTATTCATTTTAGCACTAATTTCAGGGTTGTGCCCAGTAGTAGATTTTTGACTCGCTACGCGAAAATTAGTTTTTCTTTCAGAAAAACTCAGTCAAAAATTCACTACTGGGTGTGGATAAGGCCCTTGACTTTAGGTCTTGGAATAGTAAACTGGAGAAAAGTGGTCAAAAAGCATAGGTAACTTTTAAAAACTATTCCTACACTACCACTAAAAAAAGCCTTTAAATGGCTTTCGAGCTGTTTAAAGCAAAAAATATACCAGATTGCCAAAAATAAGGGATCTCTAAAAGACCCCTTCCTTTATTTGGGGATAATTTCAGCTATTTTGCTTCCAATTCTTCTTTTTGTCCCTCACTACTTTTGGTCAGAAGTAAATTCAATTGTGGTAGCTAAAAATTTAAGTGCTTCTCTTGCTAACCGGAGTAGTCAATCAGAGGGTAATGAGGAGCCATTTGTCGGGCCAATTCAAAACTCCTTAAAAGAATCACCGGATTTCCTTTTAATTCAAAAAAGCAGTCTGATGGCTTTTTCCCCTTCAGTTTTAATTACTCCTCAGGTCTTGGGAAGCTTATCTGGAGATTCCGAAAGTGAGTTGGCAACCACCAACCGGGAAGAAATCATTGAATATACAGTTCAAACTGGCGATACTCTTTTGAGTATCGCTACTCATTTTGACATTTCTCTTAATACCTTGCTCTGGGCAAATGATTTAACTCAAAAATCAACAATTAAACCTGGCCAAAAACTTCTCATTCTGCCGGTTTCGGGAGTGATGCATATAGTAAAAAAAGGAGATACAGTTGGCGGTATAGCCGAAAAATACAAGACAAGTCCCCAAAAAATCATTGAATTCAACGACCTTTCCGGCGATGGAGATATCGTAGTAAAAGAGATTTTAATAATTCCTGACGGCAAATTTCTTTCAGTTCCAATTGTTCAAGAGGAACAGCCATCTCTCTCTACTAGTAATTTTTACGATAAATCTCATACTTATTCTTGGGGGCAATGTACTTGGTGGGTGGCTCAGAGAAGAATAATTCCTGGCTGGGGCAATGCTATAAACTGGTTAGACGGGGCAATCAGGTCTGGTTTTAAAGTTTGCAAAGGAAGTAATTGTATCCCTCGGGTGGGGGCAGTAATTTCTCTTAGCGGTCATAGATATTACGGCCACGTGGGCTATGTGGAAGAAGTGAGAGGGGACAAGGTTGTTTTTTCAGAAATGAATTATATCGGCTTAGGGAGAATGAATTATAGGACGCTGAGAGTAGGTTCACCTTCCATTAAAGGATATATTTATTAGGCCTCTCTTATTCTATATATTAAAGCTTCACTTAAATGGTTATAAGAAATGCTTTCTGAGCTATCTAAATCAGCAATAGTTCTGGCGACTTTCAGAACTCGGTGATAACCTCGGGCAGAAAGTTTGCCAGAATCAACATAGTTTCTCAAAAGATTTTGGGATTTTGAATTAATCTGACAATATTTTTTTATTTGGGGAAGCTCCATCTCGGAATTGGTTTTTCCTTTCTTGAATCTTTCTCGCTGGATTCGGCGAGCGACCTTAACCCCCTCTCTTATTCTTAAACTGCTATTTTCCTCATCTGGAGCTGCCAATTTTTCGTATTTTAACTGGGGAACATTAATAAAAAGGTCAATCCTGTCCATCAGAGGTCCAGAGAGTTTTCGACGGTACATTGAAATTTGAGAAGGCGTACAAGTACATTTCTTTTCCGGGTCACCGTAGTATCCGCAGGGACAGGGGTTGGTTGCAGCTACCAGGGTGAATCGGGCTGGCAGGGTCAGAGAATGCCTTGCTCTTAGAATTGTAATTTTTCCTTCTTCAATCGGCTGGCGGAGACTCTCAAGGACGTCGCGATGGAATTCCGGGAATTCATCTAAAAATAAAACTCCCCGATGGGACAAGGTTATCTCTCCTGCTCTGGGAGGATTACCGCCGCCAATTAAGGCAACTTCTGAGGAAGTATGATGGGGAGCTCTGAAGGGCCTAAGGTTCAAGAGCGGTTTTTCCTTCGGCAGAAGACCGGCCACACTATAAATTTTTGTAACTTCTAATGATTCTTCAAAAGAAAGAGGAGGCAAAAGAGAAGGAATGGCTTTGGCTAAAAGTGTTTTCCCGGCGCCCGGAGGCCCCTCCATCAAAAGATTATGAGCTCCGGCAGCAACAATTTCCAGGGCTCTTTTGCCGTATTCCTGTCCCTTAATAAAACCTAAGCCAACAGGGTAATTCTGTTTTCCAAAAAAATCCTCTATTTTCACTTTAGGAGGAGATAGCTGAATTTTTCCTTCCAAATAGTCAATAGCTTCTTTTAGGTTTTTGACTCCAATTACTTTTAGACTTTCGCTATCTGAACTGCCGGCCTTTATAGAAACCAGAGCAGCTTCTGGAGCATTGGCTTTGGGTAAGATTATTTCAGAAAAATTTTCTTCATTTTTTACTGCCAGAGCAATAGAGAGTGCCCCTTTAATTGGTCTTAATTTCCCATCTAAAGCTAACTCACCCAGAAAAATTTTATCTTTTAGGTCTAATCTTATTTGTTTGGAAGCTGCCAAAAAGCCCAAGGCAATAGGAAGGTCATATAAAGACCCTTCTTTTTTTAAATCAGCTGGAGCAAGATTTACCAAAACTCGAATTGGCTGATGATGAGGAGATTGAAAGCCAGAACTTTTTATTGCCGCCCCCACCCTTTCTTTTGATTCTTCTACAGCTTTATCTGGAAGGCCAACGATTTCAAAATGCCTCAATCCATATGAGGCCTCTGTTTCTACTTCAATAATTTGAGCGTCTAAGCCGACGATGGCAGCTGAGAAAACTTTAGACGGCATATTCGGAAGTTCGAATTTCGATTATAATGTAGACTTTAAACGTTACAAATAGATTTTACTTTTGGCATTTTAGACAGAATCTGGCCTCAGGACAAACCTTGAGGCGCTCTCTTAAGATTTCCTTTCCGCACTTTTCGCAATTTCCATATTTCCCCTTTTTTATTTTCTCCAAAGCCACATTAATGTCTCTGAGTCTATTTTCAAGACTGAATTCAATCGGGAGTAAAGATTCGTATTGCTCGACTTCATCTGCTTCCTCTTCTAAATTGCCGCCATTGAATTTTGGGAAACGAGTCTC
The DNA here is from genome assembly GCA_964431915.1 of uncultured Candidatus Saccharibacteria bacterium. Taxonomy (GTDB): domain Bacteria; phylum Patescibacteriota; class Minisyncoccia; order Minisyncoccales; family CAZKCU01; genus CAZKCU01. The sequence goes on from CAYSLI010000001.1 coordinate 126,384, forward strand.
CCAATCTCCGGTTAGTTTTTTATCTTTTTTGGCAAAACTTTGAAGTTGTTCCTCAACTGAAGTCCTTTCTTTCTCTAATTTCTCCTTTATTTTTTTAATAAAAAGTTTTTTCCTAAACATACGAGGATTACAACTTATCAATTGTTTTTTTCATACTTTCCAAAGAGCTTGTGAAAATGAAGTGACTACCTGTTATTAAATAACAAGCTTCAAAATCTTCCTCACCAAAAGCCTGGCAACGAATAACTCCCTGATGGTAAGCGGTTTTAGTAAAGTAATCTTTAAGAGCTGGTTTATCCTTGCCCAGAAAAGCGAAAAAACTTGATAGGTCTTTCTCCATTGTGTCTTCCCAGAATCTTAGTATTTCTGGCAGTCCTTCTTTTGTTTCTATTTTCGTCACCAGGCCCAATCTGTTGCCTTCTTTTTGGGAATAAATAAACAAAGTGAACTCATCGCTTAATTTTTGATAAAAATCTTCCGGAGTTTTAGCTTGAAAAATATCCAAAAATTCTTTCAGGCCGGGGACTTTTTTCTTAGTTAAATCTTTTATTATAATTCTGGTAAACTGGTCTTCCCCTAAGTCTTCTTTAAAGATCTGAGAAAGATAGATGAGGGTTTCTTCTGATTTTGTAATCTCGAAAGTTCGAATTATTTCAACCGAGATTAAAGCTTCGGGGATAGCTATTTCTGGGACAATAATAATTTCTTTTTCGGGAGGAGCAGAGGGTGGCAGCGGTGGTTTTCTGATAAAAAGAAACCAATACCAGAAGGTAGAAATTCCAGCTAAGGTAGCCAAAATTACGAAAAAAATTATAAACCTGGCCCAGAATTTTTCTCTCAGAGAGGGTTTTTGAGGAAGAGGACGGAAAATCTCGGTTGGCCGGGAAGGAACAGCAGGTTCTTCGATTTCTTTTGAAGGTCTTGGAACCTCTTTCATTTTTTTCTTTTTACCTTGAATTCTTTCTAAGAATCTTTTTCTTTCTGCTTCTTCTCTCTCTTGAATTTCTGATAATTTTTCTTTTATTTTCTCTTTTTCTAATTTTTCTTTCTCTGTTTCTTTGCTCTCTTTCTCTGCCAAAGATTTAGCTCTGGTTTTTTCCAATCTTTTCTTCTCCTCCAATTTTAATCTTTCTATTTCTTTTCTTTTCTTTTCCTCAGTTTCTTTTCTTTCTTTTTCTTCTTCTTTTAGTTTTTCCCTTTCTTCTTCCTCTTTCTTTAATCTTTCTGCCTCTTTCTCTCTTTTTTCTTCTTCTTGGCGGAGTTTTTGCAAAAACTCCTCTTTTTTCCTCTTTTCAATTTCTGTTTCTTTCTTTTTTCCCTCAATTTCATCTTTTTTTAATAAGCGGTTAACCTCTTGTATCTTTTTTTGGAGTTCTGACTCTTTATTTCTTATCTTCTGATACCTCAAATCAACCTCTCTTAATTGAGCTTTTATTTTGTTAATTTCTTCTTCCCATTCCCATCTTTCTTTTTCTGTCTGTCGTCTTTTTTCTTCTACCTTCCATCTTTTTGTTTCTATTTCTCTTCTTTCTTTAGATGTTTTTGTTTCTTTTTCTTTTTCTTCAATAGCTTTTTCTTCTCTTTCAATCTCTGCCTCCTTTTCTAAGACCTGGTCTAAGCTCTTTCTTAATTGAGCTTCTCTTTCTGAAAGCTGAGCTCTTTCTACTTCTAAGGGCTCTTTCTTTTCGGAAAGTTTCTCAAGCTCTTTTTCTAATTCAGCATTTTCTTTCTCCAATCTTATCTCCTCCTGCCTATCTGAAATTTTTCTCTTATTGTTTTTAATTTCTTCTTCTTTTCTCAGGAGTTTATGATACCTCAAATCAACCTCTCTTAATTGACCTTTTATTTTGTTAATTTCTTCTTCCCATTCCCATCTTTCTTTTTCTATCTGTCGTCTTTTTTCTTCTACCTTCCATCTTTTTGTTTCTATTTCTCTTCTTTCTTTAGATGTTTTTGTTTCTTTTTCTTTTTCTTCAATAGCTTTTTCTTCTCTTTCAATCTCTGCCTCTTTTTCTAAGACCTGGTCTAAGCTCTTTTTTAATTGAGCTTCTCTTTCTGAAAGCTGAACTCTTTCTATTTCTAAGGGCTCTTTCTTTTCGGAAAGTTTCTCAAGCTCTTTTTCTAATTCAGCTTTTTCTTCTTTTAATTCTATCTCTTCTTCCCCTCTTTTTTTCTTTTCCCCTTTGGCTTTCCGTGCTTCTTCCTCTCTTTTCTTAGCTTCTTCTATTTCTTTTCTTCTTTTTTCGGTTATCTTTCTTATTTCTTCTAATTTTTTATCTTCTGTAGTTTTTTTTAGAGCTTCGGCTCTTCTTTTTGCTTCCTCAGCCTTTCTCGTTTCCTCTTCAGCCTTTCTTCTTTCTTCCTCGATTTTTATCTTTTTTTCTTCTTCTCTCTTCAGTCTTTCCCTCTCTAATTTTTCTCCTTTAGCTTCTTCTCTTACTCTTTTTTCTTCTATTTCTCTTCTTGTTGTTCCTTCTCTGGCCCTAAGAATATCTCTTTCCATCGTTCTAATTTCCTCTCTTTTTAGAAATTCTTTTTTGCCATTCATAGTTATTTTTTAGCCTCTTTTAATGACAAATTTATTCTTCCTTGTTCATCAATTGAGATTACCTTTACCGGCAAAACATCGCCAATTTTAACCACATCTTCAACTCTTTTTACTCGATAAGGTGCTAGTTGAGAGATGTGAATTAGACCTTCTTGGCCCGGCAGAATTTCGACAAAAGCTCCAAAATCCAAAATCCTTTTTACTTTACCCTGAAAAATTTCTCCAACCTTAATTTCCCTGGTAATATTTTTTATCCAGGAAAGGGCCTTTTTTGCTGCCTCTTCTTTTTCTGAGGTAATAAAAATAAGACCCGAGGGCTGAATATCTATGGCAACTCCGGTTTCTTTCGTAATTTCATTAATTATTTTTCCACCAGGGCCTATGACCTCTCTGATTTTTTCTGGATTAATTTGCAAGGTAAGAATTCTGGGGGCGAAGGGAGAAAGTTGGGCCTTGGGTTCTGGCAGCACTTCCTGGATTTTATTCAAGATTTGAAGTCTGATTTTTCTTCCTTGGGACAAAACTTCTTTTAAAATCTCTGGGGTAATGCCGGCAATTTTTACATCCATCTGGACAGCAGTTACTCCTTTTTTTGTCCCTGCTACTTTAAAATCCATGTCTCCATGATGGTCTTCTGGTCCTTGAATGTCAGTTAAGATTTTGTAATTACCCTTTTCATCAGTCATTAGACCTAAGGCGATTCCAGCTGCTGCAGCTTTTATTGGTACTCCGGCATCCATTAGGGCCAGAGAAGAGCTAGAAACCGAAGCCATAGAAGTTGAACCATTAGAAGAAAGAATTTCCGAAACCACTCTCATTGTATAAGGGAACTCTTCAAAACTGGGGATTAGAGGTAAAAGGGCTCGCTCTACTAACATTCCGTGGCCAATATCTCTTCTTCCCGGGCCTCGCATTGGCCTAATTTCTCCAACTGAATAAGGAGGAAAATTATAATGGTGCATAAAACGCTTTTTAGTAACAATTTCCATTCCTTCCAATAATTGTTGATCCCCTGGCCCTCCTAAAGTTAAGATAGACAGGGACTTTGTTTGGCCTCGGCAGAAAAGACCGGAACCATGAGTTCTTGGTAAAAGCCCAGCTTCAAGATGAATTTCTCTTAGTTCATCTAATTTTCTGCCATCTGGCCTTTTCTCATGTAAAATAATATTTTCATGAATTAATCTGGAAATTTCTTTTTCAAAGAAATCCCGGGCATATTTTGCTTTTTCCATTTCCGGATATTTTTCTTCTATAAAATTGCAAAGCTCTTCTTTTAATTTATTTAGTTTCCCCGTCCGTTCAGTTTTTTCACTTTGATATATCGCTTTTTCTAAATTTTTGCCCAAAAATTTCCTAATTTCTTTCTCTAATTCCAAATCTTTTTCGGGAGCTTCAATAAGGACTTTCTCTTTCCCAACTTTTTTTATAATCTCTTTTTGAAAATCATAAATCTTTTTTAAATATTTTTCAGAAAATTCTAAAGCTTCTGAAATTAAGTTTTCCCCTACTTCCTCAAAATTCCCTTCAACCATATTAACTAAAAATTTACCATTACTGTTGAAAAAGCCGGCAAAAATAAGGTCTATCTCGCTTTTTTCTCTATCTTCATAGGTCGGATTGATAATAAATTGACCCTCTTTTCTGCCAACTCTAACTGCTGCCAGAGGGCCTGACCAGGGGATATCAGAAATTGAAAGAGATAGGGAAGTAGCGATTAGTCCAATAACATCAGGGTCGTTTTCGGCGTCCCAGGAAAGGACAGTGTTAATTACCTGAACTTCCCGAGCCAAATTTTCTGGAAATCTTGGTCGGATGACTCGGTCAATTAATCTGGCTGCGCAAATGGCTTCGTCTGAAGGACGGCCTTCTCTTTTGATATACCTGGGACCGCGAATTTTACCGGCAGCATAATATCTTTCTTCGTAATCAACAGTCAGAGGAAAGAAATCTATCCCTTCCCTTTTAGATTCCGACATTACAGAAGTGGTTAAGACTAAAGTATCACCATAGCTGACCAAAATATTGCCATTAGCTTGTTCAGCCAGATTTTTGATGTCAACACTTAATTCCCTATCATCAAGTTTTAATTTAAATTTATTCTCCATTATTTTTTAAGTAAATATTTTTCCGGATTTTTTTCTAAATCAATAAATTCATCAACTATTTCTTTTAGGCGAGCCGAAGCCGATCTGCCAAAAGCAATAATTTCTACTCTTTTCCCACGATTTTTCAAATACTCAACTAACTGAATGAAATCGCCATCCCCTGAGGCCAAAACAATGGTATCAACACTGGGAGCGATTCTTATAGCATCAACAGTAATTCCAACATCCCAATCAGCTTTTTTTAAACCGCCGTAAAACTCTTGTAAATCTCTGACTCTGGTTTCAATTCCTAGTTTGGTTAAAGCTTCGAAAAAAGGTTTTTCCTCTCCGGTTTTTGTTCTGACAACATAAGCAAAGGCCCGAATTAAACTCCTCTGGCTAACAGCTGATTTTAAAATTTCCCGAAAATTAACCCTGGCTTTATAGAGATTTTTGGCAGAGTGATAGAGATTCTGAACATCAATTAGAACTCCTACTCTTTGACCAATATGTTTAATAACCATGTTATTTTTTTAGTCCTATTTTTTTGACAATACTATTATACCTCTTTTTATCTTTTTCTTTTAAATAATTTAAAAACTTTCTCCTTTGGCTGACCATTTTTAACAAACCTCTTTTTGAATGGAAATCTTTAGGATGTTTTTTCAAATGTAAAAGCAATCTTTTAATTTCTTCTGAAAGCAAAGCAATCTGAACTTCGGGAGAGCCACTGTCTGTTTCGTGAAGTTTATACTTTTTGATTAATTCTTCTTTTTCTTTAGAAGTTAACATAATTTTTTCTATTTCTAATTATACCTCAAATCAAAAAATAAACAAAAAAAACAAAAAGGCAAATTGCCCTTTTGTGCCCCCACCAGGACTCGAACCTGGAATCTTATCCTTAAGAGGGATCTGCTTCACCAATTAAGCTATGGGGGCAGTTTTGTTAAAGTTTTATTGGACATTTAATTGAAAACCAGCCCTCTCTTAAACCAGTCCAATCAGCTATTCCAATAGCCATAAAAATCGTATTGATAATCAACCAAGCGCCAAAGATTATGGCCAGACCTATAACGGTTGAAGTCAATATTCTTTTTGCGAGGTCCAATCTTGCCGGACTTCCTCCGGCAAAAAGGAACATAAACCCGCCAATGGTAAACATTAAAACCCCAATTACGATAACCAGTTTCAGAATAAAATCTAAAATACCTCTAAACATCACAAGAAAATGACAGAATTGACAAGGCAATCTTACTTCTTCTGATTCGCCCGGGGCCAAAGGTTTGTCCGCAGATTTACCACAAGGGACTAACCCCTCATAATAAATTGTCTTGTCGTAGCCTTGATAGCTACTTAAAGCCAAACCAATTGAAGGAAAAAGCAAGCTTACTAAAAAAGTTATTAAAAATAAAATCTTTAAATTTTTCATTATTTTACTATAAACTAATAACTTAAAAATAACAACTGAGAAAGTGCCCCCGGAAGGACTCGAACCCTCAACTACACGTCCGAAGCGTGTCGTGTTATCCATTATACCACGGGGGCATAGTTTCCAGAGAACCGTTCTCTGTAATTCTAAGTTTAACAAATATTTGAAAAAAATCAATTCTCAAGGTATGATTTAATTGATGCAAATTCCAAAGGAAGTAAAATTTGTTATTGATAAGTTGAAAAAAGCTGGTTTTGAGGCTTATATTGTTGGAGGATGTGTTCGGGATTTACTTTTAGGAGTAACACCTGAAGATTGGGACATAGCCACCAATGCTAAACCCGGAGAAATTGGCAAGATTTTTTTGAGGAGTTTTAGTGACAACAAATTTGGTACAGTTACTGTTTTAACAGGTAGTGAAAACCAAAAATTAAAAGAAATTGAGATTACTCCTTATAGAATTGATGAGAAATATACAGATAAAAGGCACCCCGATAAAATTCGCTGGGCTAAAACCATAAAAGAAGACTTAGCCAGAAGAGATTTTACTATTAATGCTATGGCCTTAGGCCTGTCGGTATCTGATACCGACAAACTTAGTGATCCTTTTGAAGGGCAAAAAGATTTAAAAAATAAAATCATCAGAGCAGTTGGTAATCCCGAAGATAGATTTTCCGAGGATGCTCTGAGGATGATGAGGGCAGTGAGATTTGCCGTAACCCTGGGCGAGGGGTGGAAGATTGAACCAAAAACCGCCCAAGCTATTAAAAAAAATGCTCCCTGGCTTCAGGCAATTTCTAAAGAGAGAATTAGAGATGAACTTTTAAAAATTATTATGGATGAAAAAGCGGCCGATGGCTTAGAGTTTTTGAGAAAACTTTCCCTTTTAAAATATATTGTCCCTGAATTAGAAGAGGGCTATAAAGTAACCCAAAATAAGCACCATATTTATGATTGCTATGAGCATAGCCTTTTTTCTTTAAAATATGCAGCTAAACGGGATTTTAATAAATATGTCAGATTGGCCAGTTTATTCCACGATATTGCCAAACCCCGGGCCAAAAGAGGCAAGGGACTAAATGCCACTTTTTATGGCCATGAAATTTTAGGAGCAAAAATGACTTTGCAGATATTAAATCGCTTAAAATTTCCCAAAAAAGATATTGAAAAAATTGCCAAGCTCGTCAGATATCATCTTTTTTATTATCATCCAGCAGAAGTTGGGGAGAGTTCAGTCAGAAGATTGGTTCGTCAGGTTGGACCAGAGAATATGGAAGAATTATTGCAAGTGAGGATGGCTGATCGAATTGGTTCTGGTTGTCCAAAAGCCGAACCCTATAAATTGCGACATTTGAAATATATTATAGAGAAAGTATCGCAAGACCCGATTTCAGTAAAGATGCTAAAAATAAAAGGGGAGGATGTAATGAAGATTTTAGATATTCCCGGTGGCCCTAAAATAGGATGGGTTTTAGATATTTTGCTGGGCTATGTATTAGCTGACCCTAAAAAAAATAAAAAAGATTTTTTAGAAAAGGAAATTAAGAAATTAGCTAAATTATTAGATAAGAAATTAAAAGAGAAAGCTCAAAAATCAAGAGAAGAAAGAGAAAAATTAGAGATGAAAAAAGATGAGATGACAAAGCAAAAGTATTGGGTAACGTAACAAAATCAAAAAGCAAATATTTACGGGCTGTAGTGTAATGGTAGCACGAGTTCTTCGGGAGAATTTAGTTCCGGTTCAAATCCGGACAGCCCGACCGGGCCTGTAGTTCAGTGGTAGAATACTCGCTTCGCATGCGAGAGATCGTGGGTTCGAATCCCACCGGGTCCACACTTTCGAAAAGTCAAATTGAACGGGGTTTTAGGCAAAAAATCAATTGGCGATTTTGTGCCAGTGGAGCTGGCGGTAAAAGAAAAAATTTTTATTTTATGACTAAAAGATTAGTAAAAAAATATTATCAAGAATACGGAATGAAAGAGTGGAAAAGATTAACTCAAGACCCATATCATAAATTAGAATTTGATACCACTTTACATTTTCTTAAAAAATATCTTCCAAAGAAGGGGTTAATTTTAGATGCCGGCGGCGGACCCGGAAGATATACAATTGAATTGGCGAAATTGGGATACAATGTTGTCTTATTAGATTTGACTCCAGAATTATTACACATCGCAAAAAGAAAAATTAAAAAAGAAAAAGTTCAAAACAAAGTCAAACAAATTATACAAGGATCCATCGATAATCTCTCCATGTTCGAAAATAACACTTTTGATACTGTCATTTGTCTCGGTGGGGCATTATCTCATATCGTGGACAAGAAACAAAGAGAAAAAGCAATTGATGAGTTAGTTAGAGTCACGAGGAAGAATGCTCCAGTCTTCGTTTCCGTAATTGGAAGGTTAGCAGTTTTGGTTAGTGAACTAATTTGTTTCCCCGAAGAAATAGAAATTAAGAAAGTGTTTCAAAAAGTTAGAGATACAGGAGATTATCAGGGTGGCTATGGATTTGCACCTTGCCATTTCTCCTTGCCTAAAGAATTAAGAGAATCATTCGAAAGAAGAAAAGTAAGAATTTTAGAAATAGGTGGCCTTGAAGGTTTATCTACTGCTCATCCGAAAGAAACAAATAGACTTTTTAAAAAACATCCGAAAGCTTGGAAAGTCTGGTGGGAGACACATTTAAAAACTTGTACCCATCCTGTAGCTGTTGGTATTAGCGAGCATTTTATGATAATTTGCAAAAAATAGTTTATAAAGAATTTGCCGCCAAAGGAAAACTTGAAATTGTCAAAGAACGCGGCGAAAAATGTTCGAGCTAATTTAATAATAGTTTACCCTCTTGGAAATTATACGTCGTCTGTCGGTATCTGATACCGACAGACGAAAACGAATTTATGGATTCAAGGAAAATTGGAAATTTTGGTGAGAATATCGCCTGTTATTATTTAAAAAATAAAGGATATAAAATTTTAGATAAGAATTATTTCAGAAAATGGATTCAGGGACCTCAAAAGGGAGAGATTGACATGATAACTCAAAAAGATGATAATATTCATTTTATCGAGGTGAAAACTCTGACTGAAAATTACAGAGAACCGTTCTCTGTAATTTTCCCCGAAGATAAGGTTAACTTTCAGAAGCAAAAACAATTAATAAAAATAGCCCAGGATTGGCTTTCAGAAAAGAAAATTCCTCTGGAATCTAAATGGCAAATTGACGTAGTGGCAATTAAAATTGATTTAGGCTTAAAGAAAGCTAAAATTCGCCATATTCAGAATGCGATTGGGGCTTGACCCTCCCAAATTTTCAAAAAAAACTTAGGCGGGCTTGACAATAAGATTTCCTTTTTTTAAACTAAAAATAGTTAATAAATTTGGAATTTCTGTCCGTTGGAAACGGACATTATTTTTATGAATTCTAAACCATCTCAGAATAAAGACATAGACCTCAAAAGTTTTACTTTGGCAATTTCCCAGATTGCTGAAGAAAAAGGAATCTCTAAAGAAAAAGTCATCGAAACTATTGAGCAGGCTTATGCCGCTGCCTATAAAAAAGATCATGGAAAGAGAGGCCAGGTTATTCGAGCTAAGATTTCTCCAGAATCAGGCGAAGTTAAATTTTGGCAAGTAAAATTAGTGGTAGATGATTCAATGATTCTTTCTGAGGAAGAGTTGGAAAAACTTAAGGAAAAGAAGATTGAGAAAGAACCATCGCAAAAAGAAAAGCTCCATTTTAATCCAGAAAAACATATTATGGTAAAAGAGGCAAAGAAAGTAAAACCAAAGATTAAACCGGGGAAAGAATTAGAGATGGTTTTAGAGATTCATAAAGATTATGGTCGGATTGCTGCTCAGACAGCAAAACAGGTGATTTTACAAAAAATTAGGGAGGCGGAAAGGGAAGCAATTTTTGGAGAATATAAGTCAAAGGAAGGAGAAATAATCTCTGGAATTGTTCAGAGAATCGAGGGAAGAAACATCTTTTTAGACATTGGCAAAACTTTGGGAGTATTGCCAAGAGAAGAACAGGTTCCTGGAGAATTTTATCGGCCTGGCCAAAGAATTAAAGCCTATATTCTAAAAGTTGAAGAGAGTCCAAGAGGGCCGGTAGTACTTTTATCAAGGGCCTATCCTAAACTAATTTCTAAGCTTTTTGAATTGGAAGTTCCGGAAATTTCGACCGGGCAAGTTTTAATCAAGTCGATTGCCAGGGAGGCTGGGTCTCGGTCAAAAATTGCGGTTTTTTCTGAAACTGAAGGAATTGATCCAATAGGAAGTGCGGTCGGCCAAAAAGGGACCAGAGTTGGAGCGGTAATCTCAGAACTTGGGGGAGAAAAAATAGATATTATTGAATATTCTAAAGAACCAGAAAGGTTCATTGCCAACTCCCTCTCTCCGGCTAAAGTTTTGGAAGTTAAAATTGAGCCCAAAAATAAAGCGGTAGCTATTGTCCCTGAAGATCAATTATCTTTAGCTATTGGCAGAGATGGCCAAAATGTTAGATTGGCTGCCAAACTAACTGGCTGGAAGATTGACGTCAGAAGTCCGGAAGGCGAGAAAGAAGAAGGCGAGAAAGAAGAAGGCGAGAAAGAAGAAGGCGAGAAAGAAAAGAAAGAGCCAAAGACTAAAGAAAAAAAAGAAACTAAGAAGAAAAAACCAAGTAAAAAATAGCCAATATTATGCTATATCTTTCCATCATTGTTTCTCTTTTTACTATAGTTTTTGTTATCTTTTTGATTCGGAAAATAAATCAGGCCTCTTCTGGTTCTGAGAAAATGGTCAAAATTTCTCAGTCCATTAGAAAGGGAGCTGGAGCTTTTTTAAAAAGAGAATTTAAAATAATGGCTCTGGTTTTTGTTTTGATTGCTTTTTTACTTGGTTTAACGACAAAGACTTTTTCAGCAGCTTTTGTTTTCTTAATTGGAGCAGGAGTATCAAGTATAGCCGGTTTTATTGGGATGATGATTTCCACCCGGGCAAATTCCCGGGTAGCTAATGCCGCCAGAACGAATTTTCCAAAAAGTTTTCAGATTGCTTTCTCTGGAGGAAAGGTTATGGGTTTTTTGGTGGTTGGCCTGGGATTATTGGGAATATCAGTAATTTGGCTTTTTTGTAAAGATACTCAGCTTTTACTTCGCTATGCTTTCGGCGCTTCTCTGGTTGCTCTTTTTATGAGAGTGGGAGGGGGGATTTTTACCAAATCAGCTGATGTGGGAGCAGATTTAGTAGGAAAAGTTGAGAAAGGAATTCCCGAAGATGACCCCAGAAACCCGGCAGTAATTGCTGACAATGTTGGAGATAATGTAGGAGATATTGCCGGAATGGGTTCTGACCTTTTTGAATCCTATGTTTCAGCCATTATTGCGGCAATAGTTATTGGAGTGGTGGCATTTGGAGAAAAAGGTCTTTTTTTACCCCTGATTTTGGCCTCAGCTGGAATTTTGAGTTCGATTATCGGCAGCTTTTTTGTAAAAATTTCCAAAGACCTCCAGAAAAAACCATTTCCAGAACAAACTGAGCAAATCCGAAAAGCCATGGGAAAAGGGGTGATTGCAGCTAACGTTTTAATGGCTGTGGCTGCCTACTTCATAATTTCAAATTTGTTTGGAGAGATTGGGTTATTCTGGGCGCTTTTGGCCGGTCTGGGAGTTGGTTTTTTGATTGGTAAGAGCAGTGAATACTATACTTCAGCAGAAAAGAAACCCGTACAAGATATTGCCAAAGCCTCTCAAATTGGAGCTTCAACGGTAATTATTGAAGGGTTGGCAGTGGGAATGAAAAGCGTTGCCTTGCCAGTGCTGGGAGTAGCCATTGCCACCCTCCTTGCTTATTATTTTGGCGGACTATATGGAATTGCCATAGCTTCAGTAGGAATTCTGGCAGTTTTGGGAATAAATCTGTCTACAGATTGCTACGGTCCCATTGTTGATAACGCTGCCGGGATTTCAGAGATGGCCGGCCTGGAACAAGAAGTTCGCCAGAGAACAGAATCCTTAGATGCGGTGGGAAACACTACTGCCGCTACCGGAAAAGGATTTGCCATAGGGTCAGCCGCCTTGGTGGCTTTGGCCTGGTTGAGTACCTATTTTGAAGTAGCTAATCTTCAAATAATCAGTCTTTTAGATTCTAAAGTAATTGCCGGTCTTTTTATTGGAGCTGGACTTTCTTTCTTATTTTGTTCCCTCTCTCTAAAAGCAGTAGGTCGGGGGGCTCAGGAAGTAGTTAAAGAAGTAAGAAGACAATTCCGGGAAATCCCTGGCATAATGGAAGAGCAGGCCGAGCCGGATTATGACAGCTGCGTGGATTTAATCACCAAAAAATCCTTAAAGGAAATGATTTTGCCCGGGATTTTGGTTATTTTGGTTCCGATTTTATCGGGGATTATTTTAGGAGTTGAGGCCTTAGGCGGAGTTTTGGCCGGCAGTTTAATTACGGGATTTTTATTGGCTTTGTTTATGGCTAATGCCGGAGGAGCTTGGGATAACGCTAAAAAATTCATTGAGGCTGGTAATTTAGGAGGAAAAGGGTCTGAGGCTCATAAGGCCGCAGTGATTGGCGATACGGTTGGAGACCCATTCAAAGACACCGCCGGTCCTTCTTTGAATATTTTAATAAAATTAGTTGGTATAATCTCTTTAATCTTCCTTCCGTTTTTCTTGTAAAGAATTAATAGGGAAGTTTTAGCAAGCATATGGAAACTTCAATTAAAAAACTGCCAAAGTCTCAAATTGAAATTTTAGTCAGGGTTCCGGTTGAAGAATTTAATAATTTTGTTGAAAAGGCAACTTTGGATTTGGCAAAAGACCTTGAAATTAAAGGGTTTCGCAAAGGTATGGCGCCAAAGGAAATAGTTGAAAAGGAAATTGGCCCGGGAAGAATTTTAGAAACAGCTGCTAATCAAGCAATAAAAGAAAATTACTTCAAGGCAATTTCGGAAAATAAGATTGAAGCTATTTCTAAACCTGAAATTGAAGTTTTAAAACTGGCTCCTGGAAATCCCTTTGAATTTAAGGCCAAAATTTCGGTTTTGCCCGAAGTCAAATTGCCAGATTACAAACAGATTGCTTCTCAAGTTAAGAGAAGGGAAGTTGTAGTTACCAAAGAAGAAATCGAAAGATTGAAAGCGGAGAAAGAGAGGATTGAAAAAGAAAGAATCCGCCAGGAAATCTTAGATAAAATAGCTGAAAATTCTCAGATTGAGATTTCCGAAGTTTTAGTAGAATCAGAAAAAAAGCGAATGCTTGAGAGTTTAAAGCAGCAAGTTCCCCAAATGCTTCAGATTAAATTCGAGGATTACTTGGCTAAAACAAATAAGACCGAAAAAGAATTATTGGACTCTTTTTTGCCGGAAGCTCAAAGAAAAATCAAAAACTCTCTGGTCTTGAAAGAAATTGAAAGGAGAGAGAATATTGAGGTTTCAGAGAAAGAAATAAAAGAAGAGATAGATAAAATTTCCAAAACTTATCCCAATCTTGACCAAAACCAATTAAAAGATTATAGTGAAAGCGTCATCAGAAACAATAAAACTTTTCAATTTTTAGAAAATTTTGTTAAATAAATTTATGGTTTTAATTCCAACCGTCATCGAAAAATCTCAACATGGAGAGAGAGCCTATGATATTTACTCCCGACTTTTAAAAGAAAGAATTATTTTTTTGGCAGGTCCCATTACTGATGTTGTGGCTAATTCAGCCATTGCCCAAATGCTTTTTTTGGCCAGCCAAAATCCCAACAAAGATATCCAGCTTTATATTAATACCCCGGGAGGTTCGGTTACTGCAGGTTTAGCAATCTACGATACTATGCAATATGTTAAATGCCCTATTTCTACTGTCTGCGTTGGATTAGCAGGTTCAATGGGAGCGACTTTACTAGCTGCTGGAGAAAAGGGAAAGCGTTTTGCCCTGCCCAATGCTGAAATTTTACTGCATCAGGTGGCAGGCGGAGTTACTGGCGCGGCGGTAGAGATTGAAATTACGGCGAAACAAATTATTAAAATAAAAGAAAAGTTAAATAAAATCTTAGCCAAACATTCCGGCCAACCTCTGGAAAAAGTAGAAAAAGATACTGACCGAGATTTTTATTTGTCGGCCGATGGAGCAAAAGAATACGGAATTATTGACGAGGTGATTAAAACAAAAGAATAAAATTAATAGCTGAGATAATTAACAAATTACAGAGAACCGTTCTCTGTAATTTTTATTACCCGGGCTACTTGACAAATTCTCTGAAATGGTGTAATCTAGTAATAGAATATTACAAATTTTATATAGAAAGAGGTGAAAAGAATGGATGATTTATACAAGAAGTCCTTCCTACCACTTTTAGGAATTTTCGGTGGGTTGGCCTGGTTGGTAGCTGGTTTTATAATACTAGTCTGTCCTCCACAAGTAATTCAGTGGGCAGGGTTTAATTTCTTTGTTATTGGCCTTGTTTTGCTTATTATCAGCGTTTGTTATTTTGTTAACATCACCGGTGATGAAAATTCAAGACTTATAAGGAAATTGAATAAAAAAAGGATAGGATAGGATCATGTTACTGAAATAAAACCCCTGAATCTTGTTTAGAATTCAGGGGTTTTTACTAACTTCATTAGAAAATGAAAATTATGACTTGACAAATTCTTTGAAATAGTGTAAAATTCTAAATAAAAGTTAGTGAATTAGATATTCACTCGACGCTTAATAATTTAATATAGGAAGAAAAGAAGGTGATACTGATGGCAAGAAAAGTATTAATTACAGGAATTATTCTTGTCCTGATAGCGTTAGTGACCCTAGGCATTGATATGTATAATAGTTGCCCGAGAAAACCAATCTCTGTTTCTAAAACTCCCGAAGAAAAAACATTAGAAATGGAAAAGCTGGAAAAAGTAGGCTATTTGGTAGATTCGGAAGAATTTTTGGGCGGCTTTACCACGGGCGGTGTAGTAGAAGAAATTTTTGAAAACGCGCTTGTCATCCAAAGACTTAATGAGAAAGGAGAAGAAATACTTGTAACGGTTCCGGTTGCTCAAGATGCAGAAATTACTTCCGGGAAGAAGGAAATTGCCTTTGAGGAAATAAAAAAAGGAGATGAAGTTTTTGTTTTGTTAAACCAGATGCAGGTAATTCTTTCGGGCGTTCCTTTAGAAGGAGTTTACGTTAATGTATCGGCACCAGAAGATTTGTTACTATCAGTGGAATGAATAATTCACGAAAGAAAAGAGGTAAAAAAGCAATTTTTTTACCTCTTTTACTTTTCTCAATTAGAAATTTTTTCATTTGACAAATTCTCTAAAATGGTGTAATATTAAATTACTTAGTTAGTATCATTTAAAATTTAAAAGGTGATAGCAATGATTCAAATGAAAGAAAAGAGGATAATTATTATGGCAATTATTGGGATTGCCGGAATTATCGGGATTATTGTTGGCTTGGTTGCAATAAATAATTTTGTTGATTTGAAAAGAATAATAGTATGGGATATTGTTTTTTTGGGGTTATAGCTTATTACCCTAAAAGAAAGGAGTGATAATAATGCGAATAGGAAAAATAGCAATTACAGGAATTATTCTTGCCCTGATAGCGTTAGTGACTCTAGGCATTGATATGGTTGATACATATAACAGTTATCCAAGAAAGCCAATGTCTGTTTCTAAAACTCCCGAAGAAAAAACACTAGAAATGGAAAAGCTACAGAAGGTAAGTTCTTTGACAGATTCAGAAGAATTTTTGGGTGGCTTCAGTACTGGCGGTGTAGTAGAAGAAGTTTTTGAAAACGCTCTTGTCATCCGAAAATTTAACGAAAAAGGAGAGGAAATATTTGTAACGGTTCCGGTTGCTCAAGATGCAGAAATTACTTCCGGGAAGAAGGAAATTGCCCTTAACAAAATAAAACCGGGAGATAAAGTATTTATTTTGTTAAATCAAATGCAGGTAATTTTGTCAGGTTGTCCTCTGGAGGGAGTTTATATTGACGTATCGGTGCCAGAGCAGATTTAAAATGAGTAATTCAAAAAAGAGAGGTAAATTTTACATTTGCCTCTCTCTTGCTTTCTCACCTTTAGAAAGTCTTTAATTTGACAAATTTTATAAAATAGTGTAGAATTCAGTTAGTAAAATATTTAAAATTCAACATGGAAGAAAGAAGAAAGTGATTGTAATGAAGGAGAAAAGGATATTAATTTCAGGAATTATTGGGATTATTGGCTTAGTTGTAGTCTTAGTTCTAATAAATATTTTTATTTACGATTTAAGACCAACAGTAAGAGTCTGGGACATTGTTTGGTTATGGGGTTTTTAAAAATATCTAAAAAAGTTCAATAATTCAAGAAAGAGGTAATACAAAAGTATTGCCTCTTTTTGCAAAAATTTTTAAAAATATTATTTAACTAAATACCATTTAAAATAGTTCTTTAGTTACCCGAGCTGCAGCGAAGGGTGGAATCGAAGAAGATTTCTTCTTCTCTACCTTCGCTTTCGTTACGCGAAAGTTTGGTGAAGAACGGATGTTCTTCGAGTTATCCACAAGCCCTTTATTTTTTTAATTGTGGTATAATGATATTGACATTATACTATAATTTGTAATTATGATATAATAATTATGGTATAATTGTATAATAAATAAAGTAAGATTTCCAAACCTCGTAGAGAAATTTCGAATTGCTTCGCAAATCTAATTTTTCTCTAGAAAAATCTTTTCGAAATTCTTCTACGGGGAAAGGTCGAAAATCCCAAATAATTAAAAATTTAAAAATAAAAATTATGAATAAAAAAACAACTATTGTTATTGCTATCCTCATTGCTATTTTTGTAATAGGGATAAGTTATTATGTTGGTTTGAATGTGGGGAGCCAAAAAATAACTCCAGGAACGGAGAAAGGAACAGTAGCAGAGAAAATAGAAAAAATGGATTCTTTACTGGCTTCAGAAGCAATTCGGTGGGTGCTTTCTGTTAGCGGCACTGTGAAAGAAATATCTGGTCGTAATTTAACCGTTGCAGGACTTACTGAGACAGGAGAAGAAACACCTTCTTTAGTAATTCCAATTAGCCAGGAGGCAAAAATCACTTCCGATTATATTCTGCCAACAGGAGCTGCAGCAGAAGAGATAACAGGCACAATTACTACTGCTGATGGAAAAGCATACAACTTGGGCGAAAAAGAAATCGGTCTTGAAGAGATTAAAGCAGAAGATAATGTTTTTATTTCTTTGAATTTAAAACCAGATTATACCGTAGAGGGAACCGAAGTTCGGGTGTCGCCAGTGGATTTGGTACCAACAGAGTAAAATAATCGTCTGAAAATTTATTGGAATAATAAATGAATAAGAAAATAATTCTTATTTCTATAATTTTTGCTTTTCTGATAACTCTTATTCCCTTAAGAGTTGATTGGTCTTTTGATAAATCCTTAAAGGACGGTCTGGTTAGTACTAAACTGTCTTCGATTACTTATCGCCTAAATTACTGTAGCGCAGGTTGGTATAGCTATAACTGTTCTTGTTCTGGCAACTATCGTCAAAGGAAATATTGTACCAGTTATGGCGGCTGTGGTTCCTGCTATAGGTATAAAAACTGTGGCTCCACTACTTATGGTTCCTGGAGCTATTATTGTTCAGGGAGTAATTTGCGCCGAAAAAGAACTATTTACTACCGAGGTTGCTCGGGAAACTCTTGTTATTACTATACTGGCACCGGTAGTGAGCATGTAAGAAGCTGTGGCTCAACTACTTATGGTTCCTGGAGCTATTATTGTTCTGGGAGTAATTTGCGCCGAAAAAGAACTATTTACTACCGAGGTTGCTCAGGAAGTTCTTGTTATTACTATACTGGCACCGGTAGTGAGCATGTAAGAAGCTGTGGCTCAACTACTTATGGTTCCTGGAGCTATTATTGTTCTGGGAGTAATTTGCGCCGAAAAAGAACTATTTACTACCGAGGTTGCTCAGGAAGTTCTTGTTATTACTATACTGGCACCGGTAGTGAGCATGTAAGAAGCTGTGGCTCAAGAACTTCCACTACTACTTATTACTGCTCCGGAAATACCCTCAAAAAAAAGGTGGTCTATTCCGGAGGCTGCTCTGGGACTTCATGTCGGAGCGACAGCACCTACTATTATACTGTAAAAGACTGTGGCTCAAGGACCTGTACCTCTCGCACTTATTATTGTAGTGGAGACCGCCTCTGGTATAAATATACTTGCTCTGGAGGATGTTCAGGAACTTCTTGCCGTGCGACCATTAACTACGCTTATTTGTCAAAAGACTGTGGCTCAAGAACTTCCACTACTACTTATTACTGCTCCGGAAATACCCTCAAAAAAAAGGTGGTCTATTCCGGAGGCTGCTCTGGGACTTCATGTCGGAGCGACAGCACCTACTATTATACTGTAAAAGACTGCGGCTCAGATGAGTATGGAAGTTGGGGCAGTAATTATTGTAAATATGGCGATGTTTACCATAAGAGAATTATTGTTTACAGAGGGTGTTCAGGAACTGATTGTTACGAAAATACTGAAGGAGATGAACAAAGAGTTGAATATTGTAGTTTAGGTTGTAAAGAAGGAATGTGTATTACGGGATTATGTATTTCTCATGGTGATTGTGGTAGATGCTATTATTGTCAGAGGTGGCCGCTTTGCACTGGCGTCTCTGGGGGTGTACCATGGATAGGTCCGTGCTGTCGTCCCACAGAGGGAGTTAATCAGAATGTTTGTGGGCAAAACCCTCGCGAGAAAGGTTCTTATTGTTCTCAGCAAGAAGGGTATTATCAAGGTTGCGTTGGTGTCTACAACGCCTGTCATGGAGGAGTTACTTGTGGTTATGGAAATGTGTGTAACGTTTTGGAGCACATTTCCGGTTGTGGCAAGATTAATTGCACTTCTGATAATTACTGTGTTGGAAACAAGATTTATGCAAAGACTACCTGCTCTGGAGGTTGCTCAGGAGGTGATTGCTTGGAAGATCGCACTTATGAATATTATTTAACTGACTGCGGTCCAAGAACTTACATAGATAGTTATTACTGCTCAGGAAATAAGGTTTATAAGAAGAGAGTCTATTCCGGAGGCTGTTCAGGAGGTGAATGCACAGAGGATAGCATTTATACCTATTATCAAGAAGACTGTGGGACGAGTGATTATAAATACCGTATTTCAGGAGGCTGGCAGCAAAGGGCGTGGTGTAGTAGAGGTTGCTCAAATGGTTCTTGTTATGAAAACTGTGGTTCTTGGTCAAACTATCTACAGGACTGCGGGCACACTTGCCTAAGTCATGGCACAGCTTCTGTTGGCTGGCCTGATTGTTCCTGTAGCAGACGGAGTCCAGCTTCAGGTTATGAAATAATTGGAAGGTGGAATACCTATGATTGCGGCAATAACTGCACAGGTTACAGAAAAACTGGCTGTTCTTGCACAAGTTGGGCTGACCGCTCCTGCGGAGGAGGCAGTTGTTCTGCTTACCAAAGACAGCAAACTCGCACCTGTACCCCTTCTGGCTGTGATAAAGAATCTCGATGTGTATCTGACTCTGCCTGTGGTTGTTCTTGTACAGGTTGGGTTAACCGCTCCTGTGGTGGAGGCAGTTGTTCTGCCACCCAAAGACAGCAAACTCGAACCTGTACTCCTTCAGGCTGTGATTCTGAATCTCAGTGCGTGGCTGACAGCGCATGCGTTTCCTCTCCCATTCTTAATTTAACAGCTGATCCTTCTTCAATTACCCAAGGACAATTCTCAACTCTTCAGTGGTCTTCTATTAATACAACCAGTTGTACCTGGACAGCCGGTTTATCAGGGGGAGCTGCAACTTCTGGCAATAGAGCGGTTAACCCTTCTACTACCACCACTTACTCAATGAGTTGTACTGGTCTTGGTGGAAATGCTTCAGGTAGTGCTATAGTTAATGTTTCTCCATTAATCAATCAGTCTCCTTCAGCAACTAATCTCAAGGTAGTCCAGCCAGATTATTGTCTTTCCGGGCCAACAGGTTTTTTCTCCTGGACCTTTACTGACCCTGACCCTGGAGATACCCAATCTGCCTACCGAGTTCAGGTAGATAACAATAGTAATTTCTCTTCACCTGAAGATGATTCTGGAAAAGTAACCTCAAGCTCTAATTCCTATGCCACTATCTTGGGTAAATTGAAATATAACAATACATATTACTGGAGATTAAAGGTCTGGGATTCAAAAGGCCTTGATTCTATTTGGATTTCAGGTCCCAGCTTTACCACTCCAACACATGCCTATCCTGAAATTGACTTTAGCTGGTCTCCATTTAAACCAAGCGTTGACGAAGAGGTTTTATTCGTTGACCAATCAACTGTCTATGGAGGAACTACAAAAGAAAGCTGGTCTTGGACTTTCCAAGATGGCAGCCCGGACAGTTCTGCAGAGCAAAACCCAATAGCCAAATTCTCTTCCACCGGCGAAAAAGACATTACTCTCAGAGTTACTGACTCTGATGGTTTCTCCTGTTCTCGCGCTAAAACCTTAAACAGCCAGCTTCCTCTTCCTATCTGGAAAGAGATTGCGCCATTTTAGTAGGGTATAGCCAGCAGGGTTTAGTTTGTGCTTAACTTAGTTAAGCACAAAACTCCGTTTCATTAAAAGAGAACCCCGCTTTTGAATGCGGGGTTTTTTGACAAACTTTAAAAAATCCTTTAATATTAAAATAGGATAAAATTAAATTCGGACTTCGGTATTAATTCACTATAAAACTTTTAATCTTTTGGAAATGTTGAGATACCAAATCTCCGACAAAAAATATGAATCAATTTATTCCACTTTTAGTGGGCATAGTTTCTGTGGTAATAGGAGTTGTTTTGGGTTATTATGCTCGTCAGTCAATTGCCAGAAGAGATTACGACACCTTAGAAGCAAAAATTCAAAAAAGAATTTCTCAGGTAAAAACTGAGACGGGAGCTCTTTTGGCCCAGGCCAAAGAAAAGGCCTCCCAGATTTTAGAGAAAGCTAAAGCTGAGGCAGATACAAGGAGTGAGGAACTTTTTAAAACAGAAAGACTTTTACTAAGGAGAGAAAATGTTTTAAATGAGAAGCTTTCAGATTATGAGAAAAAAGAAGCCGAGTTTCGCCAAAAAGTAGAAAAGCTCAAAGGGATAAAAGAAACTTTAGAAAATCTAAAAGAGAAAGCTCGTGAAAATTTAGAAAAGATTTCTGGACTTTCCAAGAAAGAGGCGCGAAAAGAGTTATTTGATGATCTGGAAAAAGCGTACCAGAAAGAAATTTTTGAGAGAATGAAGAAATTAGAATCTGAAGGCCAGGAGCGATTTGAAAAGAGAGCCAAAGAATTATTAGCTTTATCTATTCAGAAATGCGCCATTTCTCAGGCTCAGGAGATTACTACTACAACCCTATCTTTACCTTCTGAAGAAATTAAGGGAAGAATTATTGGTAAAGAAGGAAGAAACATTAGAGCTTTTGAAAAATTAACCGGTGTGGAAATAATAGTTGATGAAACTCCCGAAGCTGTGGTTATTTCGGGCTTTGACCCGATTAGAAGGCAGATTGCTAAAGTAGCCCTGGAAAAGCTGATCCGGGATGGCAGAATTCATCCAGCCAGGATTGAAGAGATTGTGAAGAGGGCAGAATCGGAAATATCCTCTCAAATAAAAGAAGCCGGAGAGCAGGCTGTTTATGATGCAGGATTTGTTGGCCTTGATCCAAAGATTATTCAATTGTTAGGAAGATTACGTTTCCGAACTAGCTACGGCCAGAATGTTTTGCTTCATTCTATTGAAGTTTCTCTTCTGGCTTCAGCTCTTGCTGCTGAAATTGGGGGAAAGATTCAGGTTTGTAAAAAAGCAGGGTTACTCCATGATATTGGCAAGGCCGTTGATCATCAGGTTGAAGGTTCTCATACTGATATTGGCATTAAAA
Source organism: uncultured Candidatus Saccharibacteria bacterium (assembly GCA_964431915.1). Taxonomy (GTDB): domain Bacteria; phylum Patescibacteriota; class Minisyncoccia; order Minisyncoccales; family CAZKCU01; genus CAZKCU01. Next base: position 148,324 of record CAYSLI010000001.1, read on the forward strand.
TTTTAGAAAAATTTGGAGTAGAGAAAGAAGTTATTGACGCTATGAAATCCCATCACGAAGAATATCCCTACGAAAGTTTAGAGGCAATAATTGTTCAGGTTGCTGATCAAATTTCAGGAGCCAGGCCAGGAGCAAGAAAAGATACCTTAGAGAGTTATCTCAAAAGACTGGGTGAACTGGAGCAGATTGCTAATTCTTTTGCCGGGGTAGAAAAAAGTTATGCTATTCAGGCTGGCAGAGAGATTCGAGTTTTCGTTAAGCCAGAGGAGATAGATGACCTCCAGGCAAAAAAAATAGCTAAAGATATTGCCAATAGAATTCAAGAAGAACTAAGGTATCCTGGAGAAATTAAAGTCAACGTTATAAGAGAAAGCAGGGTGATAGAATACGCAAAATAATTGAAGGTCGCTGAAAGCTTCGCCTTCATCTCTCATCCTCGCTTTGCTCGGGTAATTGAGAATTGGAAAACGGCTCACTTGAGCCGTTTTCTGTTCTGTTTGGAATATATTTATGACTTCGCTCGAACTCATTTTATCAGAAATTCCTGATAGAAACCAGTGTCCGCCGCCGCAGGCGGCGGGTAGAAACAGACCGAAAACGAAATGGCTCGCGGGCAAAAAATTTCCTTCCCTATGACCTCTCTATTTTTTGCCCACTCGCCGGACGAAAAAGATTTACAAAATTGGCAGGATGTAGTATATTTGAATCATTACTTTTATAGTTAAACTAAAACTATGTATGTTAAATTAGAACCATTCGGCTGGAATATCTATGGCGAGACAATAGGTGGCACTTGGTTAAGTTTGGTTGAAGCGATTAATAAAAACGGGGTTTTAACCGAAGATGAAGATAGAAAACGATTGAGCTTGCAGAATATTCGTATAAAATCAGCAACGCAATCTTTTCCTGATCCTCTTATTGAAAAATATGGAAACAAAAAGAATGTTGATGAAATAATCAATCTTACATTCAATGAAGAAATAATGCACGACTTTGATGTTGTACCTTCGTTTAGTCCTGGTAGTAAAAGTTATTACGCGAGATTAAAAGATTGGGGAATGATAGATTTTGTCGTGGCAAGATTAGCTGAAATTCCAGAATCGAAAAAAGCAATTATGAGCTTTGTGAGACAAGAAGACTATCAAAGAACATTAGAGAGACCCAAAGACGATTATCTGCCTTGCATAACTACAGTTCAATTTAGACTTATTAAGATTAGCGATGAAAGAGGATATCACATGAACACATTGTTCAATGCAAGATCAATAGACGCATATCAAAAAGCTGGTGGCAATTTTGTCGCAATTTCTCTTTTATCAAAGGAGGTGGCTGGGCGGTTAACAGAAAAATTAAAAACTCAGATCTGGGCTGGTCCATTAGACGGATTTTTGACGGATGCCCATATTTACCAAGAAAGTATTGAGGGAGCGAAAGAGATAATCAAATTATATAAGCACTATGATCAAAATACTGAATAAACAAGGAGAGATAAAAATCAAGGGCAAGGTGAATGAGGATGTAAGTCTGCTTAAAATTTACAGCAATATCTTGAAAGGCAAAAGAGGATATGTTGTTAAAATGCCAAAAAAAGGCGAAAGCGTTGTTGTCTGTTTGTCTGGCGGCCAAGATTCTGTTGCTAATATAGGAATACTGCTAAAAGAGTTTGGTTTAAATGTTTACCCGTTTTTTATCAACAGGGGTCAGTCAAACTACAAATACGAAAAGAAAGCAGTAGATTATTTCAACCGATTTTATAAAAGAAAATTTTCAAAGCTTTACCACAATTACAAAGAGATAACCGTTATGACACCGGGAGTGGAGTACAAAGATTTATTGAGAAAAACAAAAAGAATGATGGATGATATTCCGTTAAATCACAACATATCTTATCCGGCAAGAGGACCAATAGTGTTTTTGACCGGAATGGAATACGGTTATTCCTTAAAAGCGATAGGAGTTGAAGTGAAAACAGTTTTCGCCTCTAATATGAGCTCGGATTTTTCCTACCATTGTTCTCAAACTTGGGTTAGGTTGATGAACATATTATTTTGCCAAATACTGAACGACTGGACTTGGCAGTTTATATCTTTGCCAATAGAAACGGAGTTCGGAAATTATTTTGATAAAAATGTTTTCATAAAATGGGCTTACGAAAATGGGGTACCCTTACACAAAGCAAGAACCTGTGTTAAGTCCTTTGATATTGAATGCGGCGATTGTCCCACTTGTTGGGACCGGCGGAGGGGATATAAAGAGGCGGGAGTGAAAGACCCGACAAAATATAGGTTCCCGATGTCTGAAAAATACCCAACATATTATGATCACGAAAAAGAAGAAAAACATGAAAAAAGAAATAGAAGTTAAAATCGAATTAACGCCGAAAGAGTTTAATGATCTCACTAGAAGTTTCGGTAATTTTCATTTTGAAAGAACCTTTGGTTATTTCAAAGAAGATTTTTCAAACATCAAGGACGGCATTTTCCCGAGAATAAAATATGTGGAAGGGGAGAAAAAAGAGATTATTTTAACTGTGAAAAGAAAAACAAAAGAGAACGCTCAATTTTTTGAACGAGAAGAAATGGAAGTAAAAATAAAAGAAGAAAAAGATATCGAAACTTTAAGAGAGATATTGAAATCTTTAGGTTTTAGCAAAGAAATTATTTTTGAAAAGAAACGAAAAAATGTTCTAAAAGATGATATGCTTATTTCTTTTGATGAGCTTCCTTTCGGTTTTTTTGTCGAGTTTGAGGGAAAGCCGGAAACAATAAATAAATATCTCGGTGAATTCGATTTTGCAGATCGACCGCGGATTACGAAGGCATATCTTGGTCTGTGGGAAGAATATAGAAAGGCTCATAATACGACAGACGAAAATTGTGTGTTTAAATAAAAAAAGAATCGCGCAGTGAGTTGATCGCCTGAAGGTCCTACGGGACTTTTGTTGTTTGTGTATTGAAGTGTTTTGCAATAACCTGATACCCGTGCTATACAGGTTCTAGAAAGGAGGGAGTAATGCCATTAAGAAAAGGCTTGCTGAAAGGAAAAAAGGTGAGATCAAAGCACTCTACCTTCAGTCCAGAGGCGGTTTTCATTATTGAAACCGCAAAGAAGGAACATGAAATCACGAGGGTGGTTCCAGCTCAGGTAACCGGAAGGGGCGGAAAGAAAAGTATCAAGATCCAAAAGGTTCCAGTAGGCCTCAAAGTCGTCGTGCGCGGATCAACTGGCGCACAGGTCGTCTGGATTTATACTAGTGCCCAGGACTCCGTTGAACAAATACTCAGAGAGGCTTGGGCAAAGGCGGGGTGGTAGCGATACTCCGCCTTTTTTTTGGACTTATGCCTTGACTCGGTTAATTTTCCGTGAGTTAAAAAGGAGCACGCGGTTTACCGTGTGCTTTTATGTGCATATCTTGTGACACAGCGCTTGGTGCATACAGAAAGCAAAAAGCGTCTCTGTGGCTGTCGGGTTCTCGTTATCCTCATTGCGTATAAAGCAAAAAGGTATACTGAGCTCCCTGGCTTGCGAAACAGCAACATCAATTTCCATCTTCTGTTCTTGAATCAGAAAGTTAATGTTGCGCTTACGGTCATACCGATCGTGTGCGTCCTTGAGGCGACGACGCAGGATAGTATGAGGATTCGCGACAATGACCGCTATCGCAAGCATCTGTTCCTTATCCTACGATTGTATTTGACGGATTCCATATTCTTTACCTTCGATGTTAAAGTATACAAAATGTCCATCAGCAAGCGGGTGAGGGGAGTCGAACCCCTCTCATCAGATTGGAAATCTGAGGTAATACCGATATACGACACCCGCAACGTAATAATTTACGATTCGTAAATTAAACACTGCTGAAACGTGTAAATTTTCATTGAAAATTTATTACGTTTCGCATTCGGGGTGCCGAGATTCGAACTCGGGCTAAATCTTCCCAAAAGACTCGTGCTACCATTACACCACACCCCGTATTTTATAATCTAAATCTATCATATTTTCACTTGTTTTTCAAATATGCTACAATGGAGTTAGTGAACTTCAAGAAAGTTTTAAGCCAATTAAGTATCCTCGCTCAGTGCAGACGCTATGGCCTTTCTCTTTGGCAGTGTCCCCAATTTCTTTTTTTAATAATGGGAATAATTATTATTGGAACAGCCGTTATTGCCTATGCCATAGGTAACCGCTATATTGAAGATCCTACCCTAATATCTTTGATTATACTTTTATTAACCGCGATTTTGCTTATTATTACTTTTATTATAATTCAGGGCTTTGAGAGGTTGGCTGAGGCAAATAGAATGAAATCAGAGTTTATCAGTGTGGTTTCTCATCAATTAAGAAGTCCCCTCTCTAATTTAAGATGGGCGATTGAGCTTTTAATGTCGGGCAGAATTGGCAAGATTGAGGAAAAACAAACAGAATACTTTAAGATTTTAAAAGAAAATAATAGTCGGATGGAGGAGTTAGTCTCAGATTTATTAACGGTTTCAAGAATTGAACAAAGAACTCTCCCCTTAAAAAAGCGAGAGTTTTCTTTAGAGAATTTAATAAAAAATTTAATCTTAGAATTTAAACCTCTTATTCAGGCCTCAAATGTTGAGGTAAAATTCAAGAGTGAGGAGGATTTACCAGAGATTCTTGCTGACCCCTCTCAAATTAGATTAGTAATTGGAAATCTCTTAGACAATGCCATTCGTTATATTCCTGCCCGCCAGTCGCCTGGGGCCGACAGACCGATTGCAGGCGGGAAAGATAAAGGTGAAGTTAGAATAAAACTTGAAAAGAAAGGGGGGAAACTTTATTTTGAAATTGCAGATAATGGTGTAGGTATTCCTAAAGAAGATAAAAAATATATTTTCCAAAAATTTTTCCGTTCAAAAAATGTCTTGAAATATCAAACCCAGGGATCAGGATTGGGTCTTTATATTACCAAAGCCATTGTTGAAAAATCAGGGGGGAAAATTGGATTTTCAAGCCAAGAGGGAGTTGGGTCGACCTTTTGGTTTTCTTTGCCCTGTTAAATGCCGCTTTGCGGCAATTTCGCCAAAGGCGAAATTATTTAACAGGGCGAACCAATAAAATAATTAAAATTATGAAGAAGATACTTTTCATAGAAGACGAATCTGCACTCCAAAAAACCTTTGGAGAAATTTTAAGCCAAGAGGGTTATGAAATGATTCCAGCCTTAGACGGACAAACAGGGCTGAAAATGGCTAAGACTAAAAAACCCGACCTGATTTTGTTAGATTTAATTTTACCCAGAGTCCACGGTTTTGAGGTTTTAAAACAACTAAAAGAAGACTCTGAAACAAAAGAAATTCCAGTTATTATCTTGACCAATCTTGAAGAAATAGGAGATGTTGATAAAGCAATTGGGCTGGGAGCGACCACTTATTTAGTGAAAGCCCAATACACCTTGGAAGAAGTTTTAGAAAAAATTAAGAAAGCCCTTGGTAAATAGTTTACAACTGAAATGAGGGTTGAGCTCCAACAACTAAAAGCTTTTCTCCTGGATGCTGGTTTAGTTACTAAAGACCAGTTTGAGAAAGCCCTAAAAAAAGCAGAAAAAACCGGCCAGAAAGTCGGAGATGTTTTAGTTTCAGATGGTTTAATTACCCAAGAAGAGCTAATTAAACTCGAAGCCTATATTTTAGGAATTCCTTTTATAAACTTAGAAAAAGAAAAAATCTCGCCAGAAGTTCTAAAATTTATTCCTGAACCAATTGCCAGAAGTCATAATATTATTGCCTTTAGAAAAAAGGGAAATAATTTAGAAGTGGCTATGCTTGACCCGGAAGATTTAAGAACCATTGAATTTGTTAAAAAGACAGCAAATTTAAAAATTCTGCCAAGGCTGACTACTCCAGATTCTATTAAAAATGTTTTAAATCAATACCAAAAAAGCCTCGAGGCTGAATTCGGGGAAATTATCAAAAAGGAAGCCGGGGTTATTAAACCGATAAAGGAAGAGGAAGTAGTTGAGGAGAAAGAAGAACTTTTGAAAGCAGCCGAAGAACTACCAGTGGTTAGGATTGTCGATACTTTAATGAAGCACGCAATTTTACAGCGAGCTTCTGATATCCATATAGAACCCCTGGAAAAAGAAGTTATAGTCCGCTATCGAATCGATGGTATTTTACATGATGCCATGACTCTTCCTAAACAAGTTAGCTCAGGAATTGTAGCCAGAATAAAAGTTCTCTCTAATTTAAAGTTAGACGAGCATCGACTTCCCCAGGATGGTCGTTTTAAGATAGAAACCGAGGATTACAGATACTCGATTAGAGTTTCGGTTTTGCCAGTTTTTGACGGAGAAAAAATTGTTATGAGACTATTGCCTGAAACCGCCAAGGCTCTTACCTTAGAGGGATTAGGTTTAAGAGACGAAGCCTTAGAAAGAGTTCAGGATAATTTAAGAAAACCGGTAGGGATGATTCTTATTACCGGGCCAACCGGCTGCGGGAAAACCACCTCTTTGTATGCCATGATGGAAATTTTAAATGTTCCCGGGGTAAATATCTCGACTGTTGAAGACCCAATTGAATATCGAATGCCAAGAATTAACCAAACTCAGGTTAATTCAAAAATTGGTTTAACCTTTGCTTCAGGTCTTAGATCTTTGGTTCGTCAGGACCCAGATATTATTATGGTCGGAGAAATTAGGGATAAAGAAACTGCTGGTTTAGCTATTAATGCCGCTTTAACTGGCCATTTAGTCTTATCTACTTTGCATACTACCGATGCTGCCGGCGCCATCCCCAGATTAATCGATATGAAGACCGAGCCATTTTTGCTTTCCTCAACTCTTGAAATTATTTTAGCCCAGAGACTGGTCAGAAAATTTTGTAAAGAAAAAACTAAGTACACTCTAAAAGAATCGGAACTAAAAAATTTGGAAAAATATTGCGATTTAGGCCGGATTCTAAAAATTTTGAAGGAAGAAAAATTAGTAAAAGCGAAAGCCAGTTTTAAGGAAATCGAATTTTATCGGCCAAAACCCACCAAGGAATGCCCGGAGGGTTATAGCGGCCGGATTGGGATTTTCGAAGTTTTAAATATTACTGAGACCATAAAAGAACTAATTGTTAAAGAAGCAACCTCTGATCAAATTCAGGCCCAGGCCCAAAAAGAAGGAATGAGAATAATGATTGAGGACGGGTTTATCAAAGCTGCCCAGGGAATAACCTCAATTGAAGAAGTCTTGAGGGTCATTATTGAATAAATGCCTAAATATTTCTTCACAGCCAAATCTCTAAAAGGAGAGCCAAAATCAGGAACTTTAGAAGCTAAAGACAAGTCAGAATTGGCCAGAGCCCTTCGTCAAGAAGGCTATGTTTTAATTTCGGCAAGTTTAGAAGGGGAAGAGATTAAAAGAAAAAAATTCAAAATCTCTTTGCCATTTTTAGGAAGGGTTTCCTTAACTGAGAAAATGATGTTTACCAGAAATTTACAGGTAATGATTGCAGCTGGTATTTCTTTGCCCAGGGCTCTAGGAATTTTAGCCCTACAGACAAAAAGTAAAAAATTCGAGAAGGCCCTATTTAATGTGTCCAAAGAGATAACCAGAGGAAAAAGTTTCTCTGACTCTTTACAAAAACACCCCGATATTTTCCCTGAGGTTTTTACTAGTATGGTAAAAGTTGGAGAAGAGGCTGGAACTCTGGAAGAAGTTTTAAAAACTTTAACTCAGCAGATGGAAAGAGAATATGAATTAAAATCAAAAATAAAAGGGGCAATGATTTATCCAGCCGTCATCATTTTCGCCATGCTCGGCATTGGATTTTTGATGTTAGTTATGGTTGTTCCCAGATTAGCAGAAACTTTTAGGGAGTTGAACGTTGAACTTCCTCCTACTACTAAATTGGTAATTTCCTTTGGCACTTTTTTAGCTGAAAAATGGTTTTTTGGTATTTTAATGGCCATTGGAATTTTCTTTGTCTTTCGGATAATTTTAAAAACAAAAAAAGGAAAGAGAATGATAGACTCTCTGTTTCTAAAAATTCCTATTATTTCTCCAATTATTAAAAAAACTAATTCTGCTTCCACCGTTAGGACCTTAAGCTCTCTTTTTGCCTCAGGAGTTCCCATTGTCAGGGCTTTGGAGATTGTTTCGGGATCCTTGGGGAATATTTATTTTCGAGAGGCAATGGCAGAATCTGCTGAAAAAGTCAGGAAAGGAAGTAAGCTTTCTGAAGCCCTAAAACCCTATCAAGATATTTACCCTTCGATAATTATTCAGATGATTGAAGTTGGGGAAGAGACCGGGGAGACTTCAGACGTTTTGGGAAAACTGGCTGATTTTTTTGAGACTGAAGTAGGAAATGCTACTAAAAACTTATCAGCTGTAATAGAACCTATTTTGATGCTTATTATTGGGGCAGTGGTTGGCTTTTTTGCCATCTCAATGGTCCAGCCAATGTATTCAATGCTGGGGGCCATATGATCAAAAATCAAGAATCAAAAATCAAGAATCAAAAATCTTTTACTTTAATTGATGTTCTGGTTGGAACTTTTTTGATTTTGATTGTTTTTCTGGGAATTTTTGGCGCCTATCAGCTAAGTTTAAAAGTGGTCGGTCTTTCTAAAGCCAAGATTACTGCTACTGCCTTGGCTAATCAAAAAATCGAATTAGTCAGAAATTTGGCCTACAATGATGTTGGAACAATTGGCGGAATTCCCTCAGGAATCATTTCTCAGACAGAAACAGTAACTCAAAATAATATTAATTATACTGTAAAAACCACAATAGTTTATATTGATGACTCTTTTGATGGATTAGCTCCTGATGATACCTTGTCTTCAGATTATAAAAGAGTAAAAGTCAAAGTTTCCTGGCCGGGCAGATTTTTAGGAGAGATTGCTCTAATCACTGATGTGGTTCCCAAAGGAGTGGAATCAGAAATCGGAGGAGGAACTCTATCTTTCACTGTTTTTGATGCTTCAGGAGTTGGAATTAGCCAGGCGAATTTACATATTATAAATAACCAAGTTATTCCAACTATTGACGCCTGGTACCAAACTGATAGTTATGGAGATTTAATAATACCCGGTGCTCCCGCTTCCCTTGAGAGTTATCAAATTACGGCCAGCAAGACAGGATATAGCGCTGATAGAACCTATGGGAAAGAAGAGGTAGATAGTCCTTCAAAACCCCACGCCACTGTATTTGAGGGGCAGGTAACCAGCCTGAGTTTTAGTATTGATAAAGTAAGTTCAATGATAGTTGAAACCCGAGGAAGTAAAGGTCAGGGCTATCCACCTGTTCATAATGCCTTTTTTAGTTTAACCGGAGCAAAAATAATCGGCAATGATTCTGAAGGAAAGCCGGTATGTAAATATTCTCAAAATCATACTACCAATGGTCCGGCCAAAATAGAAATCTCTGGTTTAGAATGGGATTCTTATAGTTTTTATGTGGATAAATCTGCTACTGGTTTAGATTTAATAAGTATTGAATCTCCACCAGGTACTGAAACTTCTCAGCCAGTAGATCTTTTGCCAGATAGCACCAAGGAGGTTCGATTAGTCTTAAAGGCGGAAAATACCCTTTTAGTTGGGGTAAAGGATTCCTCGAGCGGAAATCCTATTTTTGCTGCTTCAGTTAGGACTTACAACACTTCTCTGGGATATGATCAAACTCAGCCAACTGATGAGATTGGTCAGACTTTTTTCATTCCTTTGGAGGCCGCCATTTATAATTTAGAAATAACTGCTACTGGCTATCAAAGTTATACGGGTCAGGTTTCGGTTTCTGGAACTACCACCGAGACAGTGAATTTAGTCGTCTTATGAAAAGAGCTTTTACTTTAATTGAAACTTTAGTGGCTATTTTTGTTTTTGCTCTGGCCATGGGAGCAGTTTTTGGATTGGTCACTCTTGGCTATCGAACCCAGAGTTATACTTTTCAGCAATCGACCGCTATTAATGAAACCAGAAGAGGAATTGAAATTATGGTTAGAGAAATAAGGGAGGCGAGAGGAGCAGATGATGGCTCCTATATTATTGAGAAAGCCGAGGATTTTGAATTTATTTTTTATTCAGATATTGACAAAGACAATGCCGTAGAAAGGGTAAGGTATTTTATTGAAGGAACTAATTTTAAAAAAGGGGTGATAGATCCAAGTGGCTGGCCGATAAAGTATGATTTGAAGGAAGAGAAGCTTTTTATTTTATCGCAGTATGTCCAAAATCAGCCGCCAATTTTTAAATATTATGATAGTCAGGGAATTGAACTTTCTCCACCAGCCAGATTAAAAGATACCAAATTAATGAGGGTTTATTTGGTTATTAATGTTGACCCAAATCGGCCTCCCCAGGATTTTGTTTTAGAATCAAGTGTCCAAATTAGAAATCTTAAAACCAATCTCTAAGATATATATGAAAAGGGATATGAAAAATCAGAAAGGTACCATTATAACTTTGGTTTTGGTATTTGGGGCAATTTTTATAATTTTGCTTGGCGGACTTCTAAGTTTTATTCTTTTGCAGTTAAGGCAATCTCAGCAAAAAGTTGCCTGGGAGGAGGCTCTTCAGGTTGCTGAAGCTGGAGTAAATTATAGCAGATGGCATCTTGCTCACGCCCCAAAAGATTTTAATTTCTCTGGAATCAAAGATTTCAAAGACCCCGAAGGTGCTATCATTGGGAAATATCAATTGGAAATTGTTCCTCCCACTGGTTGCGATCAGGCAGTTAAAATTAAATCAATCGGCTGGAGATTAGATTTTCCTAATTTAGATAGAACCCTACAGGTAAAATATACCAAACCAGCCCTGGCTAAATATGGATTTTTAACTAATTCCAATGCCTGGTTTGGACCGGAAGAAGAATTGAAAGGTTCTTTCCATTCCAATGGCGGAATAAGAATGGATGGGGAACAAAATAGTTTGGCTACATCAGCTAAACAAACTTATATTTGTGGGACTGAACATGGCTGCTCGCCTCCCGAAGAAAAACCAGGAATCTGGGGAGAAGGAGAGGGAGGTGAGGAAGGGTTATGGCAATTCCCGGTATCTAATATAGATTTCACCAGTATTACTCGGGATTTAGCTGAATTAAAAACCGCTGCCCAAAGTTCTGGAATTTATTTAGGGAGTTTCGACCCTGGTTATCATCTCAAGTTTTTGAGTAATGGAACATTCGACGTTTGTAAGATAGAGAGCTTGAAACCAAGGGTCTGGGGGCATGATGGAGAGGAATGGGTTTATGAATCAAATGATATTTCAACCGAGGGGCTCTGTGAAAATTATACTTTACCTCCTGATTGTGCTCCCATTTTTATTGAAGCCAATACCTGGGTCCAAGGTGATGTCCTGGGAAGAGTAACAGTGGTGGCAGCTAAGCTCCCAGATATTCCTGGACAGGAAGCAAAAATTGTAATTTCAGGGGATATAAATTATGTCAGTCAAAATTCAGTTTTGGGATTAATTGGCCAAAAAGATATTTTAATTCCACTTTATTCTCCTGATAGATTAGAAATAAAGGCAGCCCTCCTAGCTCAAAAGGGTCATGTTTTCAGATATTATTATCCTAAATGGTCTCAGGAACCTTATAAGACCTATGCTATCAGAGATTATATCGAGACTTATGGTTCAATCATTACCAATACTATTTGGACTTTTACTTGGGTGGACTCAGAAGGGGATGTAGTTTCAGGTTATGAAGAAACTGAAATGAGCTACAACCCCGATTTAACTTACAACCCCCCACCTTATTTTCCGGTTTCTGGAGAATATGAAATTATTGGCTGGGAGGAAATACAATAAAAATTTCCAATTTCCAATTCCTGTAATATAATTGAATTAGATGCTCAATTTCCTTAATTTAAAACCGGAGGCATTTGGGATGGATATTTCTGACTTGTCTCTAAAAATCATCAAACTCAAAAAAAAGCGAGGAGTTTTAGGTTTGGCTTCTTTTGGAGAGGTAAAGATTAAATCAGGAATAATCGAAGAGGGAGAAATTAAAGACGAAGAAGCTCTGGCAAAAATTATTAGAGAAGCAATTTTAAAAGTAAAAGGGGAAAAATTGAAAACAAAATATCTAGTTTGTTCTCTGCCTGAAGAAAAAGCCTTTTTACAGGTAATTCAGATGCCCAAAATGACAGGAGAGGAGTTAAAAAAGGCAGTCAGGTTTGAAGCGGAAAATTACATTCCTCTACCTGTTGAAGAAACTTATTTAGACTTCCAAATAGTTCAGCCTTTCTACAATCATCTCGACCACCTTGATGTTTTAATTGCTGCTTTACCCAAAAAAACAATAGATCCTTATGTAGTTTCAATTAAAAAAGCTGGTTTTATTCCCAAAGTCTTAGAAATTGAATCTCAGTCAATCTCTCGGGCTTTGGTAAAAAATGAAGTAAGTCCTTTCTCTATTCTTCTAATTGACATAGGAATTAGCAGAACCAGTTTCATCATTTTTTCTGGCCATTCTTTAAGGTTTACCTCATCTATCCCAATTACCTCTCAAAAATTAACTGAAGCCATTTCCAAGAGTTTAGGAGTTGATTCAGCCGAGGCAGAAAAACTAAAAGTAAAGTATGGTATTCAAGCTGATAGAGGGAATATCGGAAAAGAAATTTCCGAAGCATTAATTCCTGCCCTGACCGATTTAATAGAACAAGTTAAAACTCATCTTAGATATTATCAAACTCATACTTTCCATGAGCATCTTCCTCCTGGTGGTGAGAGGGTAGAAAAGATTTTCCTTTGTGGAGGAGGAGCTAACCTTAAAGGATTAGATGATTTTCTTTCTTCGGAATTAAAAATTCCCGTAGAGCTCGGCAATCCCTGGATAAATATTTTACCAAGACCTTTAAAAGAGGTGCCAGAGCTGCCCTATGAGAAATCGCTAAGATATACAACGGCCTTGGGATTGGCTTTAAGAGGAATCAAAGAAAAATAATCTTCAATAAATGTTCAATGAATTTTCAATTCATTTCACCTCTCATAAATCTTTAGATTTATTTCGATGATAAATTTATTGCCGCCACAACAAAAACAAGAACTTTTAGAAGAAGAGAGAATTAAACTAATTTTAATTTTAGAAATTCTTTTGCTGGTTTTTCTTATCTTTCTTTCTTTAATTTTATTTTCAATAAAGATTTACATTTCAGGACAGGCAGAATATCAAAAAATTCTTGCAAATTTAGGGGGAAAAGAGTTTTCTCAGAGTGAGGCTCTTAAAGAGAAACTCAATTCAATTAATCAAGACCTTTTTAAAATAGATTCTTTCTATCAAGGTCAGTTTAATTTAACTAAGTTTCTGGGACGAGTTTCAAAGATTATTCCTGAAGGAATATATTTAAACTCTTTTTCTTATCAAAAGGATGCTTCTCAAATAACCCTTTCTGGTTTTTCTCCGACTGTGGAAGTTTTGGTTGATTTTAAAGAGAATCTTGAAAAACAAGGGGATTTTAAAGAAATTCGTTTTCCCTCCTCTGTCTGGGTTGAATTAGTCGACATTGATTTTGACGTTACTTTTCAAATTACCAAGTAGCTTGTAATTTTTACTTCTATCTAACTATGAATCTAAATAAAAAAATAATTTTTACTTCGGAAATCCCTGGGATAATAGGGTTAATTTTTATCTTTCTAATAATTTATCCATTGTTTAATAATATTAAAAAAAATTCTGAGACTTTTATTTCTCAAAAAAGAGAATTAGCTTTACTAGAGATTGAAATCGAAAACCTGGAAAAATTTGAAAAGATTTACCAGACCCATTACCAAAATTTAGAAAAAATTGATAAATTATTTATTAATCCGGAAATTCCTACAGACATTATTGAATTTGTTGGTTTTCTGAGAAAAATTGCTAAGGATTCTCAGATTTCGATTGATATTTCCTCCTCGACTCCAAAAAAACAAATTGTCGCTGATCCTTGGTCTTCCATAACTTTTCAGGTGGCTTTAAAGGGGAGGTTATCTAATTTTGAGAAATTTCTTGAAAAATTAGAAACCAGCCCTTATTTAATAGAAATTCTTAATTTAAATATTAGGAGATTAACCGAAAAAGGAGTTAAGCCAGAAAAATTTGAAGAATTCTCTCTGGCAGATACTGATATCTCTTTATCGATAAAAGTCTTCACTAAATGAAAATTCCCAAAATAAAATTTAATAAAATTAAAATCTTCTTTAAAAAACTTCCAAGAATTTTAGGGGAGAATACTTTTTTGACTTTCCTGTTTCTTTTATTTTTGTCCCTAATTTTGGGTGGTATTGTTTTCTATAAATACAGTATTTTGGCAGAGAAAGCAGAACCCCAAATCATTAAAAAACCTCTTCAATTTGAAGAAAAAACCTACCAAAAAATATTAAATGAATGGGAGGCCAGGGGAAGAAGATTTGAAGAAACTGAATTAAAAGAATACCCCGATCTCTTTAGGTAAGGCGAAGAGAACTCCGTCCTCTTCTTCACCCTTCGCCTGCGGCTCGGGTAGGCGAAGATAACTCCGTCCTCTTCTTTAACTTCGCTTCCTACAGAAGCTCGTTGACTAAAGTAAGGATTTTAGGTAGAATGATTGGGTAAAAATGCCCTCATAGTTCAATGGATAGAACACAGGGTTTCTAACCCTGGAATAGAGGTTCGACTCCTCTTGAGGGCACATAGTAGTCTGTCGGTATCAAATACCGACAGACTACGGACAGACATATTGATAAATTTATGGTGGTCGTAGCTTAATGGCAAAGCTCCTGACTGTGGCTCAGGTGATGGGAGTTCGATTCTCCTCGACCACCCAAAGTTCGAATAAAAAAAGCAGCCTTAGGGCTATTTTTAATTCGTGTGGGCGCATTTCTAGTGTGCTTTTTAGATGCTACTTTTTCTCTTCTAATGTTACTTTTAAATCTATCTCTTTCTTTTCTCTTAAGATTTTGAAAGCGACCTTCTCACCGATTTTGAATTTCTGTAGAATGTTCGCTAAGGGATTTTTTTTAGTAATCTTTTTTCCTTCAATTTCTAAGATTATATCAAATTCTTTAATTCCTGCTTTTTCAGCTGTTGAATCTTTAATTACTGCTGTCTCTCCTAACCTTTCCCTCATAACTAAAGCCCCATAATCAACCGGTAGTTTATTTTGTTCAGCTATCTGTTTGTTCAAAATAATATATCTTATTCCCAGGAATGGTCTTTTAATTTTTCCATATTTTTTAACTTCTTTCAGGTCTTTTTTGGCATAGTTAATCGGAATAGCAAAACCAAGGTTTTGGGCTCCCATAACCATAGCCGTATTAATTCCAATTACCTCACCTGTCATATTGACCAAGGGACCTCCTGAATTTCCAGGATTAATAGCAGCATCAGTTTGAATTAAACCTTTTAACCTGGAAGCTTCTCG
The DNA here is from genome assembly GCA_964431915.1 of uncultured Candidatus Saccharibacteria bacterium. Classification (GTDB taxonomy): domain Bacteria; phylum Patescibacteriota; class Minisyncoccia; order Minisyncoccales; family CAZKCU01; genus CAZKCU01. The sequence goes on from CAYSLI010000001.1 coordinate 163,662, forward strand.
GGAGAGACTACTATAGGCAGCAATAAACCGGGATAATCCCGAAACAATTCCGGCTGAAATTGTATCATGAAATTCTCCTAAAGGATTCCCAACAGCAATGACTTCTTCTCCAAGTTCAATTTTATCTGAATTACCCAATTCTAAATAAGGGCAATTTTTTTCTTTGATTTTCAGAATAGCAATATCGTTAATTGGATCCCGGGAAATAACTTTGGCTGGATATTTTTTGGTTGGCTCTAAAATAACAGTATAATCGGCTTCAGGGTCAGATACAACATGTTGTGAGGTTAAGATATGACCATCGCTTGAGATAATAAAAGCAGAACCTCCCCCAATTTTTGTTTTTTCCTTTCTCCCTTTTTTTATTCTGGGGACAATAAAGCTCTTTTCGCCAGAAGGAAAAAAATAAAAACCATCTACTTTTGGCAAATCTTTGGAAATAATAACAGTAATTACTGCTGGGCAAACCTTTTTTGCTACTTTAATAATAGGTGACTTTTCTGTCATAGATTTATTTTATCATCAAACTCTATTGTCAACAAGCAGAAAATTTGCTACCCTTATATTAGAAATTAAAAATTATTGTTTTTGCCCCTGTAGCTCAATGGATTAGAGTACAGGTTTCCTAAACCTGGGATATAGGTTCAACTCCTATCAGGGGCACCTCGGAAATTAAAAATGAAGAGGGCCCGTGGTATAGAGGTAACACGCGACTATGGCATAGTTGAGTCCGGGGTTCAATTCCCCGCGGGTCCAAAAAAGGCCGGAGTAGCTCAGTGGTAGAGCACTTCTCTGAAAAAGAAGGGGTTTCGTGGGTTCGATTCCCACCTCCGGCACAAACGCGGGAGTAGTTCAGTGGTAGAACGTCTCGTTGCCAACGAGAAGATCGCGGGTTCGACTCCCGTCTCCCGCTCCAAGGCCAACCCTTGACAAGCTATTGTGGATAAGCTAATATGTTAAAACCCCCTTTCGGGGGTTTTAAGATGAGTACGAACTTAAATTATCAGGATATTTCCCCTGATGAGGGAAAGTCTCGTGTTTCCATCCCTCTATCGGGGCTTACTATTCTGATTATTATAGTAATTGTTGGAATTTTAGTCGGGATTTTACTAATTTTTGAGCCCGCAACAAAAAATGCTGAGGCTAATTTAGTTGAGGGCGAAGAGGATAAATCCTTTTCTTCCCCTTTCGCTGTTGCTCGGGAGGGCGAAGAAAATAGATTTTCTTCTTCCCCTTTCGCTGTTGCTCGGGAGGTTGAGATTAAAGAAATATCCCAGGTCTTAGAGAAAGGATTGCCTCTTTTACAAGGAAATAGTCTTTTAGCAATTTCTACTCCTTCTAATCCAGAACCTCAAACCGTCAAAAAAATAAGGGTAGTTATTACTGCTTATTCTAGTACGATAGATCAAACCGACTTAGATCCTTTTGTAACTGCTGCCGGTACCTGGGTTAGAGAAGGAATTGTTGCTAACAATAAGTATCCCTTTGGAACAGAAATTAGGATTCCAGAAATCTATGGTGAGAAAGTTTTTGTGGTTGAAGATAGAATGAGTTGGAAAAAAGGGAAATATCATATTGATATTTGGTTTCCTTCTTATTGGGAAGCCCTAAATTTTGGAACAAAGAGAACCTACATTGAGGTTTTGGAAAGTTAACTTAAAAATGAAAAAAGCCCCGCGAGAAATCTCGCGGGGCTTTTTTTGTGTGCCGCGGGTGGGACTTACATCGATAATTAAACGAAGAGAGTCTTGGATGTTGCTCGTTGATTTAAATGCCAACCGATTTTTGAGGGATAATTTTGTTTTATATAACCACGCCTTTTAATTGATTTCCATTTCTCAAAAACTTGCCGTTTACGCGAGAGATATAAAGTTGGATTATTCCCATACATAAATTCAGCTATTTTTTCACAATCATCAATATAAAAGTAAATCGTATATAAAGGAATTTTTCCTTTCTTATGTTCTTCCTTATGAATTGTTTTTAAAGAAATTTTCAAATTTTTGCAAAGTTTCTGATTAAAATCAGTAATAAAAGGTAAACTAGAACTTACAAATCCAGCTTTAATTTGGGGGACTTTATTGACATTGTAAATATAAATAGAGCCATCACCGTCAAAAAATCCCCGAACAAAATCAGGAAAATATTTATCCGGAACTTTTATTGGATACAAATTATAAGTTTTTCTGGGTTGAATTCCTAAATTCAATAAATCTTTAGTTATTATATGGTTACGAATTTGTAATTGATATCCGTTATTATCCGCTTTTCGAGATTTTTTACTAATCTTATGTTCAGATTCTAGTGTTTCTTTAAGCAAATATAAGTGCTTCAAATCAACAGAAGTTATATTTAATGTAAAAGGATGGCTTTTTCTATCTTTACTTATTGCAATACAACCATCGGCTACAATATAACCTAAAACATAACTCATCTCGGAGTTCCATTTTTTAAAGAAGTTTTGGTTAATGTGCCTTGTATATACATTTCCCATATTTTAAAAAATGTGCCGGGGGCGGGAGTCGAACCCGCACGGACTTTTTTAAGTCCAAGGGGTTTTAAGCCCCTCGAGTCTACCATTTCTCCACCCCGGCGAGGCCACGGTCGGATTTGCACCGACGTATACCTCTTTTGCAGAGAGGCGCCTTAGCTACTTGGCTACGTGGCCATAACTCGCATTTTAACAATTTTTAAACCTTTTTCAAGGATTCTTACTATTCTTTATTTTTTCTAAAATCTCTTCGACCCTTCCGGCTTCAACTGTTTCTCTCTCTTCTAGGAATCTAATCCGAGGAACCGGCCTCATTTTTAATCTTCTATTAATTTTTTGTTGTAACTCGTAAATTTTCTGATTTAAAGTTTTCAAGACCAGTTGCTCTTTATCTTCCGGCACCGTACTAATAAAAACCTTACTTTCTCTCAAATTGGGCGATGTATCAACCTTGGTGATGGTTACTAAAATATCTTTTGGACGCCACCCTCCCTCCTCCCAATCAGTCTCTCGCAAAAGAATCTGGGAAAGCTCCTTTTTTATGAGTTGGTTAACACGCTGAATGCGCTTAGACATACTACGATTTATCGGAGCACATAACAACTTATGTGCTCGATTTAAAGTTCTCCTTTTTTCCTCTCTTCAGCATAAATTATTAAAACATCATCCTCTTCAATTTTGATATCTCCTTCATATAATAGACCGCATTCCTCTCCCTTTTTAACTCTTTCTGCGTCTTTTTTGTTTCGCTGGAGATTAATAATCCTTCCCTGACCGACCTTTTCTTCTCCCCTAAAAATTTCAACTAATGCCCCTTTTTTAATTTCTCCCTCAATAACTTTTCCTCCTAAAATTTGGCGATTTTTCTCAGTTCTAAAAATTGCTGAAATCTTAACCTTTCCGAAATCAACTCTGACCACTTCTGGCTTAATAATTTTTTCCATTATTTTCCGAACTCCCTCAACTAATTCATAAATTACTTCAAATCCTATTATTTTAATTTTTTCTCTTTCAGCTAACAGCTGAGCAATTGGATTTGTTTTTACTCGAAAAGCTAAAACTTGAGCCTTAGCCCCTTTGGCTAACTTAATGTCAGATTCATTTGTCTCGCCGACCTCAGATTTTAGAATTCTTAAGGCAACTTTTTCTTGGGGAAGTTCCTTTAGAACTTCTTCAATAGCTTCAAGCGATCCCAAGACATCAGCTTTTAAAATTAAATTTAAGACTCTTTGCGAGGGCTTAACAGAAAATGCTGGTGAAACTTTTTTTTCTGGTTTTTGAAGATGATTTTTAGCCAATTCAATATCAGAAAAAACTCTAAATTTCTCTCCGACCTTAGGAACATTTTCAAAGCCAAAAACAACTACCGGCATTGAAGGAGAAGCTTCTTTTAAAGCAATCTCTTGAAAATTTTCTAAGTTTTTCACTTTTCCAAAACAAGAATCAGTTCCAATGATATCCCTTGGTCTTAAAATTCCATTATCTAAAAGTAAGGTAGCGGTTGGTCCTCTCTGGGGATCCAAATAGGCCTCAATTACTGCCCCTTCAGCTGGCATTGCTATATTTCCTTTTAATTGCTCCATCTCAGCCACCAGTAATATTAATTCCAAAAGGCCTTCAATTCCTTGACCGGTCTTTGCTGAAACCTTAGTTGAGGGAACTTTCCCTCCCATTGACTCAACCAAAATATTCTCTTGGGATAATTCTCTTTTAACTCTTTCTGGGTCAGCTGTAGGTTTATCAATTTTATTTATTGCCACAATTAAGGGCAGACCTGATTTTTTAATATGGGATAAAGCTTCTTTTGTCTGAGTTTTTACTCCTTCATCAGCCGCCACCACTAAAATGGCAATATCAGCAACTTTGGCTCCCCTGGAACGCATGGCTGAAAAGGCCTCATGACCGGGTGTATCAATAAAAGTAATTGATTTTCCCTGATGCTCAATCTCATAAGCTCCAATATGTTGGGTAATTCCTCCTGCTTCTCTTTCAATAATTTTTAGGTCTTTAATTGCTTCAAGTAAACTTGATTTTCCATGATCGATATGGCCTAAAACTACTACTATTGGTGGACGAATTATTAAATTTTCCTTTTTTTCTGCAATCATAATTAAAAAAGGGCGTTCTTTATCTATTAATTTTTGTCTTTGAAAGCTCATACAGTTTCCATAGCTTTTTCGATGGCTGATTTCTCTTCCTTAGATAAAGAATATTTTGAAAGGCTTGCTTTTACTGATTTTCCGTAAATTCTGTTTCCTTCCCGGGTATAAAGACTGGTGATTACTATTCCGTCATTATTTCCATCAAGCAAAGCAATAGAAAAACTTTGGTCACTCCCCACTTCTGAGAAAGGATTAAATCTTACTATGCCGACTTTCTGAATTGAAAACTTACTTTCTTCTTTTAGATTCTCTAATTCTTTTGAAAGTTTTTCAAAGCTTTTCTCCAAATTCTTAAAATAAGCCAAAATCTCCCTAAAGTTCTCTGGCTCCTTTTTTCTTTTTTTAAAAAAATTGAACATTGAAATAAATTGAAAATTGGCGAAGAGAACTTTGTTCTCTTCTTTAACCTTCGCACTTCGTGCTCGGTTCATTGAACATAATTTTCTTTTCTTATACTCTTTTGTTTAATCATTTTGTTTCTTTGCCACTACCAGAACACCATGCATTTTCGACATTTTTTCCAGAAAACCTGTCTCAATCAATCTTGTTTTCTTTTTTGCTATTTTCAAAGACAAACCATAGAAAATATCTGAAACTCTTATAGAAAACTCTGGTGCTCTGCTTAAAAAGAAAACCGTTAGCTTATCAAAAAAATGGCTCTTTGTCCTTAGGCCATGTTCGCTAATTGCAATAATTTTCAATTTAGCCCGGGACAACTTCTCTATCAGCTCTTTAGCTCCGTATCTCCTCATATGGCCACAAGCTTTGTCAAAATCATTATACAAACTTTTCTGAAGAGGCACTGAAAAAATAAACTTCCCTTTGTTTTTCAAAATTCTTCCTACCTCATTTAAGACTCGTTGGTCATTCGCAATATGTTCTAAAACATCAAAGCCGCAGACTAAATCAAAATACTGATCAGGAAAAGATGTGCCTTCTAGAGAAGATTTCATAGCATTTGCGCCCAATTCTTTTAAGCGATTTGTCGCCTCTCCGTTAGTATCCAGAAAGACAGAAGCAAAAAATGGAAGCTTGGGACGCGCCCCAGACCCGAATTCGAGCAACCTATCTTTTGGTTTAATAAATTTTCTCAAAATCTGCCATTCGGGATATTCTTTATAATCCCTGACCCTAACAGCTCGCCATAACTTGTCGTATAACAATTCATTATTAAGTATTTCCATATTTTTTAGCGGTGGGGGTGAGATTCGAACTCACGGTGGCCTTGTTGACCACAATGGTTTTCGAAACCATCCCTTTAAACCACTCAGGCACCCCACCACTTCTCTACACGATGAAGCGTTTCGCACTGTTTTGATTTTTAAATCATCTTTAAGATACCATTTTTTTATTTAAAAATCAATAAAAACCTCGAATTCGAGGTTTTTGGTGGGCACTACAGGATTTGAACCTGTGACCTTCGCGATGTAAGCGCGACGCGCTAAACCACTGCGCCAAGTGCCCCCGTTAAATTTGTTTTATAAATCTATTAAATTGTGGGCGAGGAGGGACTCGAACCCTCACGCCAAAATGGCCTACGCACCTCAAGCGTAGATGTCTGCCTGTTCCATCACTCGCCCATTTTTTCTTTAATTTCTTTAGGTTTTTCTGTTTTTTCTTTCTTTTCTTCGATTGGTTTTTCTTTAACTACGGACTCGGTAAATTCTTTTGTTTTCAATCTCGCCTTTCTTCCTTTAACCTTTCTTAAATAATAAAGTTTTGCTCTCCTTACTCTCCCTCTTTTTATAATTTCTATCTTTTCTATGGTAGGGGAGTGGAAAGGGAATGTTTTTTCTACTCCAATTCCTGAAATTACTTTTCTTACTGCAATTGTAGATCCAATTCCTTTACCATGTTTTTTAGCAATCACCAGTCCCTCGAAGGTCTGTATTCTTTCTTTATATTCTTTTGTTACAGATGATTTACTTTTCTTTGAAACTTCTTTGATTTTTTGATAAATCCGAACAGTATCACCCGGTCGAATATCGGGTAAGTTAGTCTTTAATTGGGATTTAATAAAAGTCTCAAGTTTTGTAGCCATAATTAATTTTCAATCAATGTTGAATCTTTAAACTTTCAAACATTTAAGAATTTAAAATTCATTTAAAATTTATCATTCAGCATTTAAAATTCCTAATACACGTTTTAGTTCTTTTGGTAAACCTGACTTGAATTCTTTAACTTGGTTGCTTGGTAATTGAATTTTAAGATAGGTGGCGTGTAAAAATTGTCTTTTTAATTCTTTAGGGCAGGGCTGGTTTTTAAATCCATATAGTTTGTCACCGGCTATGGGGTGTCCCAAATAAGCAAAATGGGTTCTAATCTGATGCTTCCTGCCCGAAAGAGGCTTAACCTCAATTAAATCATAATCTTTAAATCTTTGCAACACTTTATATTTGGTAACAGCAATTCTTTTTCCTTGGGAGCCTGGTTCATGAGGCAAGTATACTTTTTGTTTCCTTCTGTCTCCTGGTGAGCGGCCAATAAGGGTTTCAATTACCCGAGCCGCAGGCGAAGAAAACTCTGTTTTCTTCTTTACCTCCGCTTTCATAAATGAAAGCTTGGTGGGTGAAGAAGAGGATTTATCCTCTTCGCCTACACCTTTATTATTTTTCAGATTGCCGATTGCCAGGGCTAAATATTTCTTTCTTACTTTTCTGTTTTTAAATTGTTCTTGCAAGAAATCTAAGGCCCTATCGTTTTTCGCTATCAATAAAACTCCCGAAGTGTCTTTATCTAATCTGTGAACCCTTTTTTTAAAGTCGTCAGAATTTACCCCTGCTGGTTTATCAATTACTAAAACATTTTCATCTTCATAAAGAATATTAAACTTCATGTGGGCGCTGAGGGATTTGAACCCACGACCTTCTCGATGTCACCGAGACGCGCTAAACCACTGCGCCAAGCGCCCTTGGGGTGCGCGTGGCAGGGATTGAGCCTGCGACCTCGGCTTTATAAGAGCCGCGCTCTACCACTGAGCTACACGCGCATTTATACTTGTCTAATTTTTACTTTTACTGGCTTTTCAGTTTTTGGCAAGGATTTCTTGTAGGCTGTTTTCCTTTCTCCTTTAATTAAACTCTCAAATTCCTCTTTTTCAATGGTTTCTTTTTTAATTAAAGTTTTGGCAATCTTTTCAAGCAACTTTTTGTTTTTAGTTAAAATCTTTTTAGATTTCTGTTCAGCATCTTTAATAAACTTTGCTACTTCTTTATCAATCTGAGCAGCAACTTTTTCAGAGTAATTTCTTTGTTCTGAGATTTCTTTTCCCAAAAAGACAAGTTCTTCCTTTTCACCAAAAGAAACAGGTCCTAAAGCAGACATACCGTATTCTTTAACTAATTTTCTGGCTAAATCAGAAGCCCTTTTTAAATCATTAGCTGCTCCGGTGGTAATTTCTTTAAATTTCAATTTTTCAGCGCAGTATCCACCGAGTAGAGTTGCCATTTCAGCTAAAAATTCTTTTTTGGTCTTAATTTTTCTTTCCTCAACTGGCATTTTTAAAGTGTAGCCAGCAGCTGGCCCCCGGGCAACAATTGAAATTTTCCTAACCGACTCAGCTTCTGGCAGAGAAGCAGAAACCAAAGCGTGGCCTGCTTCATGAAAAGCAGCAATTTCTTTTTCTTTTTTGGATAAGATATGACTTTTTCTTTCAGGACCCAATAAAACTTTTTCAATTGATTCTAAAAACTCTTCTTGATAAATTTGATTTTTATTTCTTCTGGCAGCTAAGATCGCTGCTTCATTAACTACATTAGCTACATCAGCTCCGGAAAATCCTGGGGTACGCTCTGCAATTTCTCTTAAATTAACATTTAAGGCTAAGGGTTTCCCTCGACAGTGAATTTTTAAAATTTCTTCTCGGTCATTAATATCAGGCATATCTAGGACTACTTTCCTATCAAATCGGCCAGGTCTCAACAGGGCAGGGTCGAGGACGTCCGGGCGATTTGTAGCCGCGCAAACTATTAATTTTGTGTCTCTTTCAAAACCATCCATTTCCACTAAAATTTGATTTAGCGTTTGTTCTCTTTCGTCATGTCCTCCGCCAATTCCAGCTCCCCGGTGTCTGCCAATAGCGTCAAGCTCATCAATGAAAACAATTGAAGGAGCCGCTTTTTTAGCAGTAGCAAATAAATCTCTCACTCGGGAACTCCCAACCCCAACAAACATTTCGACGAATTCAGAACCGGCGATTGAAAAGAAAGGTACGCTAGCTTCTCCTGCTACGGCTCTTGCTAATAAAGTTTTACCAGTTCCAGCTGCCCCCATTAATAGAACTCCTCTTGGTATCCGTGCTCCCATTGCTAAATATTTTTTGGGATTTTTTAAGAAATCAACGATTTCTTTTAATTCTTCTTTTGCTTCTTTTAGACCGGCCACATCTTTGAAAGTAATTTTTTCTTTTGGATGACCTTCTGCTCCAAAAAGCCGGGCTCTGGCTTTGGTAAAACTAAATGCCTGAGTAGCTCCAGCTTTTGCCTGGCGGAGGATAAAAAAGAAAAAGAAACCAAAAAGTAAAAGAGGCAGCAAACCAAGGAGCAAAAGAGGTCCCAGCCAAGAGAAAACCCCTTGCTTTTCTTCTTTAATGTCGGTCTCTACTTTGTTTATTTTTTCTTCATTTACTCCATAGGCTATCAGGGTTTCTCGAAGACCGGCTTCTGGCTCTTTTCTTGATTTTGCTTTGGTTTCATCATGATATTCAATAGAAAGTCCTGAGCCGAAGGCAGTAATTTTTTTAACTTTCTCCTGATTAACTTCTTCAACTAATTGAGTTAAAGAAATTTCTTTTTCTTTTTCAAGAGGTGAAATAAATAAGGTAAAGATACCCGAGATAATCAGGAGAATTAAAATTACGAAAATAAAATTTTTAATTAAATTCTTCATTTAGTGAGGTTTAATTTATTAAACCGAAGCTGGAGATGAAGCTTTAGCTTCATGGACTTTCCACTAATTTTAAACTCATTCGGTGTTCTTTTGGGTCAATTGATAAAATCTGAAAATCATATTTTTTATCAATCTCTAAAATTTCTTCCATTTTAGATTTTGTTCCAAATTCGGAAATATGGACCAGTCCTTGGATTTTTGGGGTAATCTGAATAAAGGCACCAAAAGGATTAAATTTAGTTACCTTAGCCGAAACCTTATCGCCTTTTTTATATTTTTTCTCAATATTTTTCCAGGGATCTCTCTTTAGAGCTTTTAAAGATAAAAAGACTTTATTATCTGAAATTTCAATAATCTTTGCTCGAATTTTTTGCCCAACCTTGACAATTTCAGAAGGGTCCTGAACTATTGCCCAATCAAATTCGGAGATATGGATTAAACCCTCTAGCCCTTTGCCAAAAACCATGAAAGCTCCAAAGTCAACCAGCCCGCTAATTTCTCCCTCAACTGTATCTCCTACTTTATAGCCCTTTAAAGACTCTTTTATTTTCTCAATTTCTTTTGCTTTTTCAGATAAAATAAGAACCCGTTTCCCTTCACCCGGCAGAATCTTGTTTCTTGCTCTACTCGAAATAAATTTTCTCTCTTTTTGGGAAAGATTAAGGATTTTTACTTCCAATTCTTTTCCTATAAATTTTTGAAGCCCTCTTAAAATTTTTAATGAATCTCCTCCTTCGACCCGAGGATAGTGTTCTGGAGATAATTGTGATACTGGCAAAAAAGCAGGAGTCCCTAAAATCTCTGTCAGTAATCCTCCCTTATTTGCTCCCGAAATTTTAACTTTCACGGTCTCATTTTTTTCTTTTTTTTCTTTGAGGGCTTCCCAGGTGAGTTCTTGTCCAGCTTGTTTTAAAGATAATTCAATATAGCCTTCTTCATTTTCGAGATCTACTATTTTTACAAAAATACTATTACCAATTTTTAAATCTTTTAAACTATTCTTAGCTTCTTGGAACTCTTTTCCATAAATTATTCCTGTTCCCAGGGGCCCTAAATCTAAAAAAACAGACGAGCGTCCTTTACCAATAATTTGGCCCTCAAGAATTTCACCAACTTTCGGTGGCTTCAATAAATTATTTTTTTCAAAAATATCCTTCATATTACGGATTATAACGAACTTTATTGATTTTTTCAAGAGTTATGATAAAATTAAGTAATGCAAATTACTTGGTACGGTCAATCTTGCTTTAAAATAATAACTAACCAAAAGAAAAACAACCCGGTAAATATTGTTATTGACCCCTTTGATGAGACTCTTGGGTTAAAACTTCCTTCAATAGAGGCTGATATTTTATTAATCACTCATCATGATAATTCTAAGACAATAAAAAGCAATCCCTTTTTAATCGATGGCCCGGGAGAGTATGAGATAAAAGAAATCTTCCTTCAGGGGATTTTCTCTTTCCACGATGATTCTCAGGGAAGGCAGAGAAAAAACAATACTATTTATACCATTGCCACAGAAGAAATGAAACTTTGTCATCTCGGAGATATTGGCCAAAAAGAGTTGGCCCCAGACCAACTCGAAAAAATCAATAACATTGATATTTTAATGATTCCAATCGGAGGAGTTTATACCATTGACTCAAAGACAGCTGCAAAGATAATTTCTCAAATTGAACCTAAAATTATAATTCCAATGCATTACCAAATTCCAAAATTAAAGTTAAAACTGGAAGGAGTTGATAAATTTTTAAAAGTGATGGGAATGAAAAGACCAGAGACCTTAAATAAATTATTAATTAAGAAAAAAGATTTATCAGAAGAGGGGATGAAAGTGGTGGTATTAAAACCCTAAATGTTACAAAAACTTCGAAATCAACCAGAATATATAAGGAAGATAATCCTTTGGTTAGTAGTTGTTATAATTTCGTTAGGGCTTCTGATTTGGTGGGTAAAGACCTCTCAACAAAGAATAAAAAGCTTTGAAGCAGAAGGTCTTCAAAAAGAATTTAAAATACCTTCTTTTAATAAAAAATTAAAAGAATCGCCAAAATTAGAAACATCAAAGATCAATGAAGGGTAACTCTCAAAAATCAACTGAAATAGGATATATCAAGCCCCGGGAGATAACTGAGGAGATGAAAGAAAGCTATATTGACTACGCCATGTCGGTAATTGTTTCTCGGGCTTTACCCGATGTTAGAGATGGATTAAAGCCAGTTCATCGGAGAATTTTGTACACAATGCTGGAAGAAGGTTTGCGGCACGAGGCGAAGTTTAGAAAATCGGCGACAGTAGTGGGTTCTGCGCTCGGTCGCTACCATCCTCACGGAGACCAAGCCGTTTATGATGCGGCAATTAGAATGGCCCAAGACTTTTCTTTAAGATACCCTTTAATTCAAGGTCAAGGCAACGTGGGATCGGTAGATGATCCCTCAGAATTTGCTGCCATGCGTTATACGGAAATGAGGCTTTCAAAAATTGGCGAAGAGACGCTTAAAGGCATTGAAAAAAATACAGTTGATTTTGTTGATAATTATGATGCTACCAGAAAGGAACCTACTGTTTTGCCCTCTCCCTTGCCTCAGCTTTTATTGAATGGTTCTTTGGGGATTGCCGTTGGTATGGCTACTAACATTCCTCCTCATAATCTTTCGGAAGTCTCAGATGCTGCCATTTATTTAATAGACCATCCCAAAGCCACCACCGAAGACCTCTTTAAATTTATTAAGGGACCGGATTTTCCAACTGGAGGAATAATTTATGACCAGAAAGAGATAATTACTGCCTATTCTCAAGGAAAAGGGCCGATAGTTATGAGAGGCAAGGCAGAAGTCCTTGAAACTAAAAAGATGGGTCGCCTCCGAATTATAATCAGTGAAATTCCTTTTCAGGTTCAAAAGTCATCCTTGGTAAAACAATTCGCTGATTTAGTTCAGCAAAAGAAGGTTGAGGGAATTAAAGATATTAGGGATGAATCAGACAAAGAAGGAATGAGAATCGTCATCGATTTAAAGTCAAATGCTTATCCCAAAAAGATTTTGAACCGTCTTTATAAATTTACTGATCTTCAAAAAACTTTTTATCTAAACATGTTAGCCCTGGTAGAAAGAATCCAGCCCAGAGTCTTACCCTTGAACGAAGTCTTAAATTACTTCATTTTACATCGAAAAGAAGTAATATATCTGAGAACGAAGTTTGATTTAGAAAAAGCTAAAGAGAGAACCCATATTTTAGAAGGATTAGATAAATGTCTAACCAAAATCGATGCTGTTATTAAAACAATTAAAGCTTCGGCTGACCGCGGAGAGGCCCAGAAAAATCTTATAAAACGATTTAAATTAACTGAGATTCAAGCTAATGCTATTCTGGAGACAAAGCTTTCAGCTCTGGCCAAACTTGAGCGCAAAAAAATTGAAGAGGAGTTAATTCAAAAAAGAAAAGAGATTCGAGAATTAACAGCAATCCTAAGAAGCGCTCAAAAAATAAAAGAGGTTATTAAAAAAGAATTGAAGGTTTTAAAAGAGAATTTTGGGGATGAAAGAAGAACAAAAGTAAGTACTCAAAAAATTGGTGAGCTGTCTTTAGAAGATTTAATCCCTGAAGAAGAGACAATTATTACCTTAACCCAGGGGGGCTACATTAAAAGAATAAATCCTACTGTTTATAAAATTCAAAGAAGAGGAGGTAAGGGAATTTTAGGGATGAAAACCTTACAAGATGACATTGTTGAGCATTTTCTTTTAGCTAATACCCATGATTCTTTATTTTTCTTTACTGATTCGGGAAAAGTCTTTAGGACTTTTGTTTATGAAATTCCTGAAGGAGCTCGAGTGGCCAGGGGTCGAGGTCTTCTCAATTTTCTGGAAATAACTCCAAAAGAAAAAGTTTTATCTATTTTTCCCTTAGGGAAAGCAGATTCTGAGCAGGGTATAAAATATTTAGCAATGGTTACCCAAAATGGTATAATTAAGAAAACTAAACTTGAGGAATTTAAAAATGTTCGAAAATCAGGATTAACCGCCATAACTCTTAAAAAAAATGATTTGTTGAAGAAAGTTTGTAAAAGTACCGGCCAGGATGAGGTAATTTTGACGACAAAAAAAGGGCAGACCATCCGATTTAAAGAACAAGATATTAGGGAAATGGGAAGGCAGGCCGCGGGTGTAAAAGGAATTAGACTAAGAAAAGGAGACAAGGTAGTGGGGATGGACATAATAAAATTAAAAATTAAAGATAAAAAAGAAAAAACTATCGATAAAAAGAAAAAAAATTATTTATTGGTGGTGACTGAGAATGGATATGGGAAAAGAACTGATTTAAGAGAGTACAGATTACAGAAGAGGGGAGGTTCAGGAATTAAAACAGCGAAAATAATTTCAAAAACCGGGGATTTGATAGCTTCCAAGATTTTGTCAGGATTGGAAGAGGATTTAATCGTCATTTCTCAGAAAGGACAGGTGATAAGAACTAAAATAGCCACTATTGCAAAATTATCAAGGGCTACTCAAGGAGTGAAAATAATGAGATTAGAGGCAGGAGACCGGGTGGCTTCATCTGTATATATTTAAAATGGAGGGTTTTCTAAATCCAAATAAAGTATTAAATAATGTTAATTTGCGAGAAGATATGATAGCTTGTGATTTTGGTTCAGGTAGCGGCGGTTGGGTTATTCCTTTGGCTAAAAGATTGGAGGAAGGGAAAATCTATGCCATTGATATCTTAGAGGAGCCGCTTTCCGCTCTTCAAAGCAGGGCAAAACTGGAGAAAGTTTTAAATATTGAGACAATTCGCGCCAATGTAGAAAAAAAGGTGGATATTATTGAAAAAAGTTGTGATTTAGTTTTAATGACCAACCTTTTGTTTCAGATAGAAAATAAAAAAAGGGTCTTTTCTGAAGCAAAAAGAATTTTAAAAAAAGGAGGAGAAATTTTAGTTGTTGATTGGTTGCCCAAAGTCTCTCTCGGTCCTCAAAAAGGAAGAGTTTCTGCAGATTCAGTCAAAAAAATGGCAAAAGATGTTAAATTGAAGCTTAAAAAGGAATTTACAGCCGGAGCTTACCATTATGGTTTAGTATTTACTAAAAATTAGAAACGGAGTAAAACCCCGTAGTGAATTTTTGACTCACTCCGTGATATAGGTTTTCAAACCTTGTCAAAAATCTACTACGGGGTAAAATAAAAAAATGGAAAAGATATTTTTATTAATTTTTATTGGAACTTTAATCTTACTACCCACTTCTGTTTTAATGGCTCAGATTATTGAAATTGAAAATCCATTAGAAGCTGAGAGTTTCGAAGACCTTCTTAATGCAATCGTCAATTTTATTTTCTATGTTGGTGTCGCCATAGCTCCCATAATGATAATGATTGCTGCATTTTTCTTTCTTACGGCCGGCGGAGACCCCAAAAGAGTTGATACAGCTAGGCAAATAATTTTATGGACAGTAATCGGCCTAGCTATTATTTTACTTGCCAAGGGCCTGATTTCTGTGTTAAGAGAAATAATAGGAGTTTCGGTACCTAAAACTCCCCCACAACCCCCCAAATTGTAATTAGCTTCTGATTAAAAATAAGATTTTTAAAAAGCAAAGGTCGAGTAAAAAAACTTAAAAATATAAAGGGTAAAAATGAAAAAAATCTTTTCAGCTCTGGTTTTATTAAGTACTTTAGTTTTCTTATTTTTACCAGTAGTGGCTACTGCCCAAGTACCTCCTGAGTCGTGCACGATGAAACGAACGATAGTACTCAAGGATTTCACCTGTTCAGAAGGAGACCTGATTAAGTTAGACGGAGAAAGGGCAATCTGCTGTCTATTAAATACTATCTATAATGTCACTGATTGGATATTTGTTTTTTTGGTAGCCCTTGCCACCGTCTTTGTAATTCTGGGAGCTATTTTTCTTCTGACCGCTGCTGGCGCGCCTGATAGAATAGCTAGTGGAAGAAATTATATCATTTATGCAATGGTTGGACTGGCCCTTGGCTTTGTAGCCAAAGCTATTCCGGCTATTGTTAAACTTATAACCGGCATTACATAGAAAGGAGCGAAATTTTAAATTTTCTTAACGACAACAAAAAAGAATAATTTTTTGTATATTTTTATTGAGATGGAATAATTAAAGTGCTGGGGTGACGGAATTGGTAGACGTAATAGCTTTAGGAGCTATCGATCGCAAGATCATAGGAGTTCGAATCTCCTCCCCAGCACCAAAAAGCCACTGCGCTGAGCGCAGTGGCTTTTTGGTGCTGGAAAAGGAAGAAAATTATTTATTCTTTAACTATTATTTTCTTTTCCTTTTCTCTTTCAATTTTTGGTATTCTTATAACTAAAATCCCTTCGGTCATTGAAGCTTCAGCTTGGGAGACGTCAGCTTCTACTGGTAAAATAATCTCTTTTGAAAATGGTCCCCAATAGCATTCCTGATAAAAATAATTTCTTTCTTCATCTTTAACTGGTCTTTCCCGCTTCCCCCTTATTATCACTACGTCTCCTTGGCCAGAAATATTTATGTCTTCTGGCTTTAAGCCAGCAATAGCAGAGAGAATAACAAGCTCTTTCTCTGTTTGATAAACATCAACCGCCAACTCTCCTTCTGGCTCAAACCACTTTTCTTTTTTAATTTTTCCTTCTTTTATTTCTTCCTGAACCTCTAGCTTGGATTTACTAAGTTTCTTTTTAACTTTTAATCTCTTTTTGTCTTTTGACTTTTCTTTTGTTTGACCAGATTCCTCCAAGCTTTTGGCAACAAAATTTGGAGGGACAGGCTTTTCTTTTTCAATCTCCATTCCTTTTTTTAATTTTTCGAGAAAAGACATAAAAGTATAATTCGTAGATTAGGATAATTTACTTAATTTTACAGCAGCTCCCCATTTTTTTAACTTTTTGAAACCAAAAGAAATAACAATGGCAAGACCAATTAAAATAATTATAGGTATTATAAGCCTTACCTCTTCTTTCATCACTATTATAGAAAAATTATAGAGGCCATGCAAGACAATAGCTATTCCCAACCCTATTAAAATTAATTTCCCTCGTTTTTTTGTTTCAAAAAAAGATAAACCCAGAAAATAACCCACTAATCCCGAGCAAAGAGCATGTAAAAATGTTGCTCCGACAAAACGGAGAGATATAAGGGCTAAAGCTTCTCCTATCAGAAAAGCGGGACCCAAGGGAAATAAAATCAGAACATTTTCCAAAGCGGCAAAACCCAGGGCGGCAATTATCATGTAAAGCATGGCGTCCAACGGCTCATCAAACTCTGGATTATTTAAGACTTTTTCTTTAATTACTAAATATTTTATAGTTTCTTCAATTAAAGCTACTCCAATAAAAATAGTTAAGATGGTGATAAGAATTGAAGAAAGATTTGTTCCTACCCATTTAGAAATGAGTGGGCTTAATTTATTAAAGACCTTAAAAACTCCCAGTTCTATTAAAGCTGCTGGAACGGCTGCCAGCATTCCATAAAAGAAAATTTTTAAAATCATCTGATTTGATTCAGGATGAGCGTCCTCACGGAGATAAAAAAGAAGCCAGATGATACTAGGCAAAAAAGCTAAGATGATTAAGAAAAAATAGTTCATTTTTAATTTGCTTCACAATTAAGAAAACGGCTTGGGCCATTCCTCAATCATTAGAGACTTTTTTTTACCTCTAATCGGCAGTTTTTGATAGATTTCTTCGGTTATAAAGGGAATGAAAGGATGCAGAAGTTTTAGAGAATTTAGTAATACATATAATAATATTTTTTGGGTGCTTTTTTTATCTTTCTGGATTTTAGCTCTTTCAATATATATGTCGCAGAAGTCATGCCAAAAAAAATCATAAAGTATATGAGCCGCCTTACCAAATTGAAAACTTTCCAAATCCTTATTTACCGCTTTTATCGCTTTGCCTAATAGCTTCAATATTCTAATATCTGCAGCCGTTAAATTTTTACCCTTTTCCAACTTAACAGAGAACCGTTCTCTGTTGGTTTTGATTTGTAGTAAAATAAAGCGAGAGGCATTCCAAATCTTGTTACAGAATTTTTTCCCCATCACAATGTTATCTTCCATAAATCTTATATCTTGTCCTCCCATTAATTGATAAGCAATCCCAAAACGAGTGGCATCGGCCCCATATTTTTCAATAAGATTTATTGGGTCCACTCCTGTGCCCAGAGATTTTGACATCCTTTTTCCTTCTCGGGTTAAAATAGTGGCGTGGATATAGACATTTTTAAACGGAACTTTTTTCATAAATTCCATTCCAGAAAAAATCATTCTAGCCACCCAAAGATTTATTATGTCCCGGGCAGTGATTAGAACATCGGTGGGATAAAATCTTTTCAAATCCTTTGTTGATTTTGGCCAGCCAAGAGTCGCGAACGGCCAAAGTGCTGAAGAAAACCAGGTATCTAAAACGTCAGTTTCGCCCTTGAGAGGAATTTTATGGCCCCACCAAATTTGTCGGGAAATACACCAGTCTCGAATATTTTTTAACCAATCAAAATAAGGTTTTTCAAAGTTTTTAGGATGGAATTTTATTTTCCCAGATTTCACGGGATTAATGGCCATTTTTGCCAGTTCATTCATTTTTAAAAACCATTGTTTTGAGGGTAGAGGTTCAATTAAAGAATGGCAGCGGTAACAATAAGGCAGGGAATGGGTATAATCTTCAACTTTTTTAATTAAGTTTTCTTTTTCTAATTCCTCCAAAACTTTTTCCCGGCACTGAGGCACATTTAATCCTTCGCAGATTTTTGATTCCTTGGTCATTTTTCCTTCTTCGTTTATCACTTTTATTGTTTCTAATTTATGACGTTCGCCGATTTCCCAGTCGGTCAGGTCGTGGGCCGGGGTTACTTTCACTGCCCCCGTGCCGAATTGAGGGTCAATAACTCTGTCTTCCACGATTGGAATTTCCCGATTTTGAATTGGCAGAATGGCCTGTTTTCCGACTAATTCTTTGTATCTTTTATCTTTAGGATTTACCGCCACTGCCGTATCCCCGAGCATCGTTTCAGGCCTGGTTGTCGCCACCACTATATAGTTTTTAGTTTTAAGAGGATAGCGGATAAACCATAATTTCCCTTTTTCTTCTTTGTATTCCAGCTCCAAATCTGATAAACTGGTCTGACATCTCGGGCACCAATTAACTACTCTTTCCCCTTGATAAATCCAGCCCTTCTTGTAGTAATAAGAAAAAGCCCCTTTTACTGCTTTTTTATATTCTTTGTCTAAAGTAAATCTATTTCTTGACCAGTCACAGCTACAACCTAACTTTTTAAACTGATTTAAAATAATATCTCCATATTTTTCCATCCACTGCCACATTCTTTTAATAAATAATTCTTTACCTAAATCGAAACGAGTTAACCCTTCTTTTTTTAATTGCTTTTCGACTACATTTTGAGCAGAAATTCCGGCATGGTCAGTACCAGGGAGCCAGAGTGTTTTAAATCCCTGCATCCTTTTCCAGCGGATTAAGGCATCCTGGACCGTAATATTTAAGGCATGTCCTATATGAAGAGAACCGGTAATATTTGGAGGAGGAATTACAATGGTGTAAGTTTTTTTTCTAATACTTGGCAGCTTATCAGGATTAAAAAAGCCACTCTTTTCCCAGAGATTGTAAATTTTCCTTTCAACTTTTTTAGGTTCGTAAATTTTTGGAAGTTCCATATGTATAATAGTAAGGTATAGGTCTGTCGGTATTTGATACCGACAGACCTAAGTATATATACTTATTCTAACCTTAAATTGGCATTTGCTTCAATAACCGAGCTTTCGTAAGAAGCGAAGGCGTCAAAGAGAACAAAGTTCTCTTTGACGCCTTTTGGTTTTTTCTCTTTTCCCCAAAACCAATGAAAGTAAGCAGTTACCGCTACCATTGCCGCATTATCGGTACAGAATTTTTTTGACGGGACCAAAAAAATTAGTTTATAGTTTATAGTTTTTAGTTTATGGTTAAATTGCTTACGTAATTCATTATTGGCAGAAACTCCGCCGCCAAGAATTATAGTTTTTGCTTTATAATCTTTGGCAGCTCGAATAGTTTTTTTAATCAAAACGTCAATTATTGCTTGTTGAGCCTCAGCGGATATTGCCTGGATATATTTTTTTGATTTCCTGATTTTTTCTGATTGGCTTTTGAAATTATATAAAACTGCTGTTTTTAGCCCTGAAAAACTGAAATCATAATTTCTTTGATAGATCATTGGCCTCGGCAAGCTTACAGAGAACCGTTCTCTGTAAGCTGATTTGGCGGCTTCGGTGGCAATAGCCGGTCCGCCCGGATATCCTAACCCTAAAATTCTGGCTATTTTATCAAAGCATTCGCCAGCCGCATCGTCTCGGGTTTCGCCTAAAATTTTGTATTTCCCGTAGCCTCTCATCAAAATTAATTGGGTATGACCACCGGAAACTACTAAACAAATCGCCGGAAATAGCTGCTCCTTGCTCCTTGCTCGTTGTTCATTAATAAAGTTGGCGAGTATGTGCGCTTCGATATGATTTACAGGAATTATTGACAGGTCTGATTTTTTGGCTAAATCTTTGGCAAAATTTACTCCTGTCCACAAACAAGGATCTAATCCTGGTCCAACAGTTACGGCAACTAAATCAACTTTTGGGTTTTTGGCTTTGTTTAAAGCTCTTTTCAATACCAAAGGCAAATTTTTCTGATGTTCTCTTTTTGCTAATGTTGGATATACTCCTCCCCATTTCTGGTGAATTTTTACCTGGGAGGAAACAATGTTGGACAAAATACTAAAACAAGGTTTTTTATGTCCCTTAGATTCTAGAATTGCTATACAGGTATCATCACAAGAAGTTTCAATAGCTAAAATTATCATGTAATTTATTTTAACTTTTTTCTTGCTTTTTTTCAATTTTTGAGATAAACTAATATAGTTTGGCCCCATCGTCTAGTGGTTAGGACATTTGGTTTTCATCCAAAAAACTGGGTTTCGACTACCCATGGGGCTGCTTCTATTTTAAATATAAAAAAAACAACTAATGGATAAGAATAAATTTTATTTAAAAATTTCTCGAGCCGCCGACCTTAAAAATTCAAAAGATAAGATGATTTATAGATTTTTTGAAGTTCTTCCCGGGGTCTTATCCTGGGGAACTTTAATTTTGGTTATTGTTTTTTCTTGGGGAAAACCCTTTTTAATTGCCATTTTTATTATCCTTTTTGTAATTTTTTGGTTTTTTAGAACAATTTATCTTTCCTTTCATCTCCGGGCCGGCTACCAAAAAATGAAAGAGCACGAAAAAATTGATTGGATTGGAAAACTAAATAACTTACATTTTCCATCTAGTACCTTGAACCTTAAGAGTTGGAAAGATATTTATCATTTAATTATCTTTCCAATGTATAAAGAACCTTTAGAAATTATTCGGGATACTTTTTTAGCCTTGGAAAATACTGATTATCCAAAAAATAAAATGATTGTGGTTTTAGCTTGTGAGGAAAAAGTAAGAAAAGAGGTTGCAAAAACAGCTTTAATCATTGAAAAGGAGTTTGGGAATAAATTCTTTAAGTTTTTAACAACCTGGCATCCGGCAAATTTGCCAGGAGAAATTGCAGGCAAAGGTTCGAATGAAACATGGGCGGCTAAAAAAGCAAAAGAACTCATTATTGACCCCCTGAAAATTCCCTACCAAAATATTATTGTTTCTTCTTTGGATGCTGATACTTGTGTTTTTAAAAAATACTTTAGTTGTGTAACCTTTCATTACTTAACTTGTCCCAAACCGACCAGAACTAGTTTTCAGCCTATTCCTCTTTACATTAATAATATCTGGCAGGCTTCAGTACTTTCTCGGGTTTTTTCTTTTTCTTCAACTTTTTGGCATACTATGAATCAGGAGAGGCCGGAAAAGTTAGTTACTTTTTCTTCTCATTCAATGAGTTTTCAGGCTCTCTTTGAAGTCGGCTTTAAAGATCCCGGGGTTGTTTCCGATGATTCGAGAATTTTTTGGCAATGTTTTTTAAAATATGACGGAGATTACCAGGTTTGCCCAATTTTTTATCCGGTTTCAATGGATGCCAATGTCGCAAAGAATTTTCGGCGAACAATAATCAATATCTACAAACAACAACGAAGATGGGCTTACGGAGTAGGGGATATTGCTTTTTTCCTTTTTGGTTTCCTGAAGAACAAAAAAATCCCTCTTTCAAAAAAATTTTCTCAGGGATTTGAAATAATTGAAAGCCATTGGTCTTGGGCAACTGTTTCAATTATGATTTTTTTATTAGGGTGGCTGCCTTTAGTTTTGGGAGGGTCTGATTTTTCCCAGACTTTAATTTCCTATAATTTGCCCAGGATAATAAGTCGTATTTTAACCTTATCCATGATTGGCTTAATTAGTTCAGCTTATTTTAGTATCCTTTTGCTTCCCCCAAAGCCGCCCCAATACGGCCGCTTTAAATATCTGGTTTTAGCAACCGAGTGGTTTTTACTTCCCTTAATTATGATATTTTTTACTTCCTTGCCGGCTTTGGACGCCCAAACCAGGTGGATATTTGGAAGATACATGGGTTTTTGGCCGACTGAGAAAGTAAGGAAATAACTTATTCCAGGTGAATTTTTTCTCCAAAATTTTTTAATCTCTTTTGTAATAGGAGATATTTTTTTAATCCCGGGTCCTCTTGCAAAATTTCTTGAGCTTCCTCTCTGACTTTTTCAACTAAAAATACATCTGTTAAAGAAGCCATGGTTAAATCGGGAATTCCCCATTGCCTTGAACCAGAAAAATCTCCGGGTCCCCGGATTGCCAAATCTTTTTCCGCTAACTCAAAACCATTCTCGCAGGAGAGAAGCGCTCTTAGTCGCCGGTTTGTTACGGCGCCTGCAGCATTTGTAAATAGAAAGCAGTGAGATTGAAAATCAGAACGTCCTATTCTGCCTCTGAGCTGATGAAGTTGGGCTAGGCCGAATTTTTCTGAACCTTCAATCATTATTACTGTCGCATTAGGGATATCAATACCTACCTCAACCACAGAGGTCGAAACCAAAATATCAATTTTCTTATCTTTAAAATCTTTCATTACTTTTTCCTTTTCTTGAGTTTTCATTTTGCCGTGGAGCATGCCGATTTTTAAGTCAGGGAAAATTTCTTTTGAAAGTTTCTGATATTCATCTTTTACCGCTTTTACCTCCATCCAACTTAATACCTGCTGTGAAAGTTCACTACCTAAATTTTCTGGGGAGGTTTTGACGGGTTCAATCCGAGGACAGATCACAAAAACCTGGTGCTTTTCTTTAACTTCGGCTCTGATAAAATTATAGGTTTCTTTTTTATCTTTTGGCTGGACGATTTTTGTAATTATTTTTTTTCTATTCTTGGGCAGTTCATCAATAATAGATGAATCAAGGTCGCCGTAAAGAGTTAAAGACAGGGTGCGGGGGATAGGAGTGGCAGTCATGGAGAGCAGATGAGGGATTATTTTTTTGCTCTTGGCATCTTTTGATGATTTACAAAGCTTAGCTCGTTGCTCTACGCCGAAACGATGTTGTTCATCTAAGATTACCAAAGCCAGTTTTCCAAATTTTACCCCTTCCTGGACTAAAGCGTGAGTACCAATTAAAATATCAATTTTGCCTTCCTCCAATTTTCTCAAAAGTTCTTTTCTGGTAATTTTTTTACTGTCATAATAACTTTCTTTACCGGTGATTAATCCAATATTCAAATTAAATTTTTCTAAAAGTCTATTTAGGGTTTTATAATGCTGTTTGGCTAAAATTTCTGTCGGTGCCATAAAAGCAACTTGATAACCTGCCTTAGCCACATTTAAAGAAGCCATCATTGCTACCACTGTCTTCCCAGAGCCAACGTCACCCTCCAAAAGCCGGTTCATTGGCCGAGGCTTTTCTAAATCTTTTAATATCTGCCAGGCAGATTTCTTTTGAGCATCGGTTAGTTTAAAAGGCAAGCTTTTAGTAAATTCTTTAATAAGAGCCAGATTTAAAAGAATGGGAATTGCTTTTTCTCTGGCTAATTTCACTCTTTCTCTTAAAACAAAAAGTGAAAGATTAAATAACTCCTCAAAGGCAAATCTTTTTTTTGCTTCTTGAGCTAACTTCAAAGAGTCGGGAAAATGGATTTGCCAAATTGCTTTTTGGAGAGATAAAAATTCATATTTTTTTCTGGTTTTTTCTGGCAGAGAATCTGAAATTTGGTTTTTTAATTTTATCAAAAGAGGCTTAACAATAAATCTTAACCACCTTGAGGATAATCCTTCTGTTTCTGGATAAACCGGAATTAATCTTCCGGTATGGGTTAGATGAGATGTTAGGTTATAGGCATTAGGTGTTAGGGAAATTTTCTCATATGCCGGGCTGGATAAATATTTTGCGCTTCCTTTTTTTGCTATTTTTCCTGCCAAACAAACATAGTCTTCCTTTTTGAAAGTGTTGATGAGATAGGGTTGGTTGAACCAAATTACTTTTAGTTTTCCGGTTTTATCGCCAATAGTTGCCTGGGTTAAAACCATTCTTTTTCTGGAAGTGTAGATATTTTTTATATCTAAAATTTCTCCTTGAAAACAAAAAGGGCCACCAGGCTCGGCTTTGGAAATTGGAATTATCTTTGAAAAATCCTCATAGCGATGAGGAAAATGAAAAAAAAGATCTTGAACAGTTTTTATCCCCAATTTTTTTAATCTTCTTTGATATTGGGGACCAATCCGAGGAATTTGTTCAATGGGAGTAGTTAGATTCATATCGCTGTGCCCTCGAGAAGAATCGAACTTCTATTTGAGGTTCCGCAAACCCCTGTTTTATCCATTAAACTACGAGGGCACATTTTCTAAGATATCATAGAAATCTTCTAAAGTAAATGGTTTGTGTTATAGACAAACCTCTCTTTTTTTGATAATATGGAGGTATAGCAGAATTGTTTAATAATTATGAGAGTATTTTTCCCAAAAGAAAAACAAAGAAAATTTATAAATAAGATTCTTTCAAGAATTTCGGTTAAAGAAGCTGCTAAATTATGCAAACTTTCAGAGAGAACGATTAGAGATTGGCGTCGTGAAAAATTCTTAATGGACCTTGGCGCGCTTAAGAAATTATGCAAAAAGACAAAGATTCTATTCCCCAAAAATATTGAGATAAGAGAGCATTATTGGTATACGAGGAAGGGAGCGTCTGTTGGTGGAATAGCCGTATGGAAAAAGTATGGGAGAATTGGGGACCCTGAGTATCGAAAGAAAAGATGGTACGAATGGTGGGAACGTGAAGGTAAATCTAAAATAAGGCTCTATAAAAATAATTATATTTTTTCATGTAAACCCATTCAAAAACCTAATTATTCCGAAAAACTGGCTGAATTTGTTGGTATTGTATTAGGTGATGGGGGGATTACTCAACGGCAGATTACAATAACTCTTCATGAGAAGGACGATAGAGAATACGCCAAATTCGTCGTCGCTTTGATAAAAAGATTATTTAATGTGCCGGTGGGGACATGTCATCGTAAACGGGATCGGGCAGTTAATTACATCATTTCAAGAACCGAATTGGTAAGATTTTGTGTTGATAAACTTGAACTTAAACAAGGAAATAAGATTAAACAACAAATCGGTATACCTAATTGGATAAAGAGAAACAAACAATATAGAGTTGCTTGCGTGCGTGGTCTTGTAGATACTGATGGTTGCATATTTACTCATCGTTACAAAGTAAATGGGAAGTGGTATAATTATAAAAAACTTTGTTTTACAAGTCATTCTAAACCTTTACGTCAATCTGTTTATTATATTTTTAAAAATATTGGATTAAGTCCAAGGTTTGCTGGAAATAGAGATGTACGTCTTGATAGTATAAAGGATATGCAGAAGTATTTTCAACTGATAGGATCGCATAATCCAAAACACTTGAATAAATATTATAAATAAGCCATAATAAAATAGTTCGTTATCGGGGAGGAGTCGGATAATTGGTCATTCCAATGGATTGCTAATCCATCGTCGTGTAAAAAGCGACTTGTGGGTTCGAGTCCCACCTCCTCCGCCAGTCAGGATTTTTCAAGCCTTTATTTGCCTCGCTTTGCGAGCCCAAACTGCCAAAGAATCGGAAAAATATCGGCTCAAACCATATTTGTAAAAGAAAATTTTTATTAGAGGTTGCTGCATAATAATTAAGATATAGATAATTAAAATGGAGCAGGAAACTTTACAAAATCCCCAGAAAAGTAAATTCTGGATTATTGCTAACATTTGGTCAATTATTATTGTAGGTTTAATAGTTTTCGGAATTATCTGGAGAATAATTGCCTGGTTACTTATTAGTCGTCTAGGGATAGGAGAGAATTTTATAGGGATTTTGGAATTATTAGCTACAATTGGAATATTATTTTATTCGGTTAGATTAGGGGTTAAATTGGTTCTAAGCAAGAGTATCGTTCCTCGTGAGGAGATAATTAAAATCAGTTTTTGGGTGGCAATTATTTTAGTAATTGTGCAGACAGTTACTGTGCTACTCTATTCTTTAAGATTGCCAACTTGGCGCTTAACTCAGATTGGCAATCTTGCCGTAATTGACCTCTCTATTTTCTTCATTACTTATTATTGGTTGAAAAAACTTATCCCTAAAACTCAAAATCAATAATAAGTTGGATTAGTAGCTCAGGTTATGTCAACCAATTAGCCTGGTTTCGCAATGCTTGTTTTAGATAAGTTTTTTTAAGATAACCTTACTGTTAAGAAACTTGAAGTCGTCCTTTTCGCTTCCGCTTCAAGGCGAGGCGGGCGGAAAGGGGGTTCGGGGGGAATTCCGCCCGCCGAGCCCGTTAATAAAATCGGTTCGGATATTTTTGAATACATACCGCATAAATTTTGAATGTCTTTTGATATTTCAAAATTTATTTGAGGGTGTATTGAGAACCCACTCCCCGAATTCCGAGCCCGAAGGGCGAGGGAATGCCTTCGGGCAACTCTTCGAATCCCACCCTCTCCGCATTTTTTGGTGGGTTGCGCCGAATTGGTAAGGCACCACTCTTGAAAAGTGGCGGGTAGTGATACCCTTGCAGGTTCGAGTCCTGCACCCACCGCAAAGTTAAAAAACCGGATTTTCTTCCGGTTTTTTTATTCATAATTCTTAATTCCTAATTCTCTTTTATCCTCTGGCTACTACTACTCCCCAAACTTCTTTAGCTCCAGCCGTTTTTAAAACTTGAGCACATTCTTCCATAGTTGAGCCGGTTGTGTAAACATCGTCAACTAAAAGAACTTTTCTTTCTCTTGTTTCTTCATTATTTTTTACCAAAAATACTCCTTTGATATTTTCTTCTCTTTTTTTTCCGGAAAGTTCAACCTGAGGTAAAGTTTCTTTTATTTTTATTAAGACATCATTTAGCAAAGGGATTTTCAAGAATTTTGAGAGCTCTTTAGCTAATTCCTCTGCCTGATTAAATCCTCGCTGTTTTAATTTCTTTTTTTCCAAGGGCACCGGGGTTAAAATAAACTCAGAGAAATTAGGTTGGTTGTCGAGTAATTGAAAATGATTTATTATTAAAGAAGCTAATGGTTTTGAGAGCTCTTTTATAAAGGGCTTATATTTAAAGTTGTGAATTAAGTTTTGAACTAAACTATTTTGGTAGGGGGCGGCAAAATAAAGGCCGTTGAGTTTTTGAGCGACACATCTTTGACATTTTCCTCCCTGCCAGATTTTCTGAGGTTTTTTGCAGAGACAGTATCGATATTCAGAAATTTCAATAGTAGAGAGACAATCTTTACAAAGATAACTTCCTTCTTTCTGGCAATTTAAACAAAACCGGGGGAAAAGAAGCGATAAAACAAAGTTTTTAATATCATTTTTTTTCCACATACTTGGTATAGACCTTCTTTTTTAAAATGATATAATATATTTAATGTTATGGACACCCTTCAAAAAGCCCTCTAAAAGATTTTTAGGGATAGATATTGGAACAACCTCTATTAAAATTGTTGAATTATCAGGTCAGAAAGAGAGAATAAAGCTTGAGAATTATGGAGAAATCGGCGCCCAGATGTTTTACAAAAAGCCATTTAGGACTTTTGAAAAAAGCACTCTTTTACTTTCAAACAAAGACATTGCCAAAGCCATCGGAGCTATTTTTAAGGAGGCTAAGATTGAAAATAGAGAAGCTGTTTTTTCCATCCCTGATTTTTCAACTTTTTTTACCTTTCTTGATTTACCTCCGATGACTCAAGAGGAAATATCTTCAGCTGTCCAATTTAAAGCCCGTCAGCATATCCCTCTTCCTTTATCAGAAGTAGTTTTAGATTGGTCAATAATTGGATCAATAATTGAGGAGGGTAAGGTTTCTAATCGAGAAAAGGCCGGGATAAAAGTCCTCTTAGTAGCTGTTCCTCACGAAGTTATTAATCAATATCAGGAAATTGCTCGACTTTCTCAAATCCGGCTTCTGGCTTTGGAAGCAGAAGTGTTTGGTCTGGTAAGGTCTTTAATTAAAGACAAAAAAGGTATAATTACCTTGGTAGATATCGGGGCTCAGAGTACTACCATAAGTATTATTGAAAACGGAGTCTTGAAAATAACTTATAGCTTTGATGTTTCGGGAAATGAATTAACCCGCCTCCTATCCAAATCTTTAAATATTAGTTATAATAAAGCTGAAGAGTTAAAAAAAAGACATGGTATTGGATTTTCGGAGATGAAGATTGGAAGAATTCTATCTCCCTTGATTGATTTGATGCTTTCTGAGATAGAAAAAATCTCCCAGAACTTCTATAAGACTGAGGGAAAAGAAATAGAAAAAGTTATTTTAGCCGGGGGATCGGCCCTACTTCCCGGGCTGAAAGAATACTCTTTAAAGCGCCTCAAAAAAACTGTGGAGATAGCTAATCCTTTTACTGAAATTTTTTATTCCCCAGTTTTAGAACAAACTTTAAGAGAAATAGGGCCTTCTTATGCGATAGCGGTTGGAATGGCTCTCAGGGGTTTGAAGTTTTGAGTAACCACTAATATCATTTATGCCAATAGAAATTATTCCAAAAAAAGTTGAAGCTAAATTACCGGTAGTTAATATTTTATCCTATTTATCCTTAATTTTACTTATTATTTCTGTTTTGGGTTACTTTATCTTAGGTTATTTTCAAAAAAATTCAGCCAGGACTCTTCAGAATATAGAAGATATTATATCCCAAAAAGAAACCCCTGAAGTAAAAGTCTTGGAGAAAAGAGTTTTTGGATACCAGAAAAAAATTGAGATAGTTAGTTCTTTGCTTACTTCTCATAAGGTGAGCAGGAATTTCTTTAGTTTTCTTGAAAGTTTCTCCTATCCTAAAATTTTCTTTTCTAAGCTAGATTTAAATGTTGGAAAATTGCAGGCTTCCGTTTCTGGTCAAACAGAGACCTTTGAGAGTTTAGGCCAGCAACTTTTGATTTTTAGAAGGGGAGAATTTGTTAAAGATGTTAATTTAACAGAGGTTTCAATTGGAAAAGAGGGGGAAGTTAAATTTACCATTGAACTTTCTTTTAACCCTCAGCTATTTAAATAAAATTAGGAATTACCTATGTCAAAATCAATTGCCATTGTCATTTTACTCATCAGCATCTTGGTGATAGGGGTTTTCTTAATCTGGCCAAAGTACCAGGACCTGAAAGGCCTCCAGCTTGAAATTGGGAAAAGGAGAGCTGAACTTCAATACAAAGAAAAATATATTTTAAATCTCCAGGAAGTTTCCGAAGAACTGGAAAAATATAAGCCAGAACTTTCTAAGATCGATTCTGCTCTTCCCTTTAATCCTTCTTTGCCTTCTCTGTTTAATTTCTTACAAAAAGCCAGTTCTCAAAGCGGTCTGATTTTTAGAAATGTCGATTCCTTTTCCATAACTACCCCTAAAGAAAAACCAGGAATTAAAGAAATTAGTCTCAATCTCGAAGTTTCTGGTTCTTATTCTGCTTTTAGAAATTTTCTTTCGACCTTAGAAAAATCAGCCAGACTCATTGAAATAGAAAACATCTCTTTTTCCTCTCCTGGAGAAAAACCCACTGTTTCCACAAAGGAAACTCCTTTTGATTTTGATTTAAGAATAAAAGTTTACTCTTATTAATTTACCAGGGACTATGGCTATTACATTTTTTCAACGTAGAAAGAAACAAAAATCTCTAGTTTTAGTTTTTGTGGTAGTAATTATTTTAATTTTTGTTGTAGTT
Organism: uncultured Candidatus Saccharibacteria bacterium; assembly: GCA_964431915.1. Classification (GTDB taxonomy): domain Bacteria; phylum Patescibacteriota; class Minisyncoccia; order Minisyncoccales; family CAZKCU01; genus CAZKCU01. The sequence continues at coordinate 193,363 of CAYSLI010000001.1, forward strand.
TGGCGAGGTTTTTTGACAAAATCTGAACCTGTTTTGGCTCCGATAATTTTAGAACCTCCAAAAATAGAAATAAATTTTGGAGTATTAAAAAGTCCTATTTTAAAAGAGTTTCAATCTTTTGAAGAAATTAAGCCTTTTGAAGAAGAAATAGGTCGAGAAAATCCATTTGAACCCTACTAACTATGCCAACTTTAGTCCAGCAACTGGTCAAAAAAGGAATTTTAGAAAAGGAAAAAGCCGCCTCGCTGGAATTCGAAATTAAGAGTTCCGGAAAAAAAGATGAGAAGGTAATTTTAGAAAGGGGGATTGTTTCTGAGAGTTTTTTATTTGGTTTAAAGAGTGAGAATTTAAAAATTCCCTTAAAGGACGTAGTAGCTTCGGAAATTCCTTTGAAAATTCTAGAACTCATTCCCGAAGAATCGGCCAGATATTACAAAATGGTGCCCCTATTAAAGAAAGATAATCTCCTGGAAGTTGGGATGGTTTTTCCCGAAGATCTAAAAGCTCAAGAAGCATTGAAATTTTTAGCCAGGCAGGGCAAGTTTTCTTATCAGGTTTTTTTAATTACCTTAACTTCTTTTAATAATCTTTTAAAACAATACCGAACTTTAAAAAAAGAAGTAAGCCGCGCCCTCGAGGAGTTAGAAATTGAGTTAAGGGAAGAAAAAATGGAGATAAAGCCAATGAGAGCGGCTGAATTTGAGAGATTGGCTGAAGAAGCTCCTATTATCAAAGTAGTAGCAGTTATTCTAAGACATGCAGCTGAGGGAGGAGCCTCTGATATTCACGTTGAGCCGACTAAAGAAAAATCAAGAGTCCGATTTAGGGTTGATGGGATTTTACATTCTTCTATTTTTTTGCCTTTAAGAGTTCATCCGGCAGTTGTGGCCAGAATTAAAATTTTATCCAATTTAAAAATTGATGAAACCAGAATTCCTCAAGATGGTCGGTTTTCAACAAAAATTAATGGCAAAGATATTGATTTCCGAGTTTCTACTTTTCCCACTGCTTTAGGAGAAAAGGCAGCAATAAGAGTTCTTGATCCCACCGAAGGATTAAAATCCTTTGAAGAACTGGGATTGGAGAGGAAAAGTTTTGAAGTGGTAAAGGCAGCTATTAAAAAACCTTATGGTTTAATTTTAGCTACCGGTCCCACTGGTTGCGGAAAAACCACTACTTTGTATGCGATTTTAAATATTCTAAATAAAGAAGGGGTAAACATTGTCACCCTTGAGGATCCTATCGAATATTTTGTTGGAGGAGTTAATCAATCCCAGATAAGGCCTGAAATTGGTTACGATTTTAGCCAGGGTCTTAGGCAGGTGGTCAGACAGGACCCAGATGTTATTATGGTCGGAGAAATTCGAGATGAAGAGACAGCAGCTTTAGCTATTCACTCTGCTCTAACCGGCCATATTGTTTTATCTACCTTGCATACCAACAATGCCGTAGGAGTAATTCCAAGACTTATTGATATGCAAGTGAAACCTTTTTTAATTCCCTCTGCTTTAAGTATAGCCATAGCCCAAAGATTGGTAGGTAAATTGTGTCCCTACTGCAAAAAAAAGGTAAAGCCAAAAAAAGAAGTTCAAAATTTAATTTTAAAAGAGGTCGAATCTTTGCCTCAAATTATTAAAAAGAAGGTTAAAATTTCCTCCCCGCTCTCGATTTATGAGGCTAAAGGCTGTAAAAAATGCAATTTTAGAGGTTTTTCCGGCCGGATTGGAGTTTTTGAAGTACTGTCAATGACTGATGAGTTATCTCAGATAATCTTAAAAGAACCCGAAGAGCAAAAAATTATTCGGGAAGCTTCTCGTCAGGGAATGATTACTATGAGACAAGACGGAATACTGAAAGTATTAGACGGCATTACCACTATTGAAGAGGTCTTGAGAGTAGCTGAGGAAAAATAAATATCAAATTTTTAAAAATATGTCCAATTATACTTCCCAACTTAGAGATTTATTAGCTTTAACTATTCAAGAACAATCCTCTGATTTACATATTTCAGTAGGTCATCCTCCGACTTTGAGAGTCACAGGTCGCCTTGTTCCTTTAGTAAAAATGAAAAAAATTTTACCAGAGGATTCTCAAGGGCTTGCTTTTGAATTGATGCATGAAGACCAGCGGCAGAGATTTCTTCAGCAAAAAGAGATTGATTTCTCCTATAATTTTGAAGATAAGGCTCGCTTTAGAGTTAATATTTTTTTTCAAAAAAGAAATATATCTGCTGCTCTTCGTTTAATTCCGGCAGAAATTCAAACCATTGAGGAGTTAAATCTTTCCCCGGTTTTACACGAGTTTACTAAACCAAACCAGGGGTTTGTTCTAATTACCGGACCTTCTTCTCATGGAAAATCTACCACTTTAGCTGCTCTAATTGACGAGATAAATCACACCAAAAGCGAGCATATCATTACCATTGAAGACCCCATAGAATATATTTTTAAAGATGACAAATGTATTATTGACCAGAGAGAGGTTTATCAGGACACTCTCTCTTTTGCCCGGGCTCTAAAGTCTACTTTTCGCCAGGACCCTAATGTAATTATGGTTGGAGAAATGAGAGATCCTGAGACCATCTCCACTGCCATTACAGCTGCTGAGACCGGCCACTTAGTTTTTGCAACTTTGCATACAAATTCAGCCAGCCAGACTATTCATCGAATCGTTGACTCTTTTCCTCCAGACCAACAAGTCCAGATTAGAGCCCAGCTGTCAGGCTCTCTCTTAGGGGTAGTTTCTCAAAGACTCGTTCCGAGAATTAGAGGAGGATTAATACCGGCCTGTGAAGTGATGATTTCTAACGCGGCGGTATCTAATATAATTCGGGAAAATAAAATTCATGAATTGGATCTTGTTATTGAAACTTCAGCTGAATTAGGAATGATTAGCATCAATAGAGCTTTGGCCGATCTGGTTAAGGTCAAGGAAATTTCCTTAAAGAATGCCCTCATTTACTCTTTAAATCCCGCCGAGTTGAGAAAGCTGGTAAGATAATAATCAAATATGAAGTTTAACTATCAGGCAAGAACTCAAGAAGGTCAGATTCAAACAGGTGTTGTTGAGGCTTCTTCAAGAGAAGCAGCTCTTACTCTTTTGCAAAAATATGGATTGTATGTCACTTTTTTTGAGGTAAGTAAAGTTCCCTTTTACGCTAAAAGAATAGAAATCTCTCAAAGAATTTCCAGAAAGGATGTAGTAATATTCTCTCGCCAGTTAGCCATCATGTTCAAATCTAATGTTCCGGTGGTAGAAGCTCTTCAGACTTTATCTAATCAAACCAAAAACCAGAATTTCAAAGAAAAAATTCTTAAAATATCCGAAAAGGTAGAAGGAGGAACTTCTCTTTCTGTCTCTCTGAGTTCCTATCCTAAGATTTTTTCTCCCTTTTATACAAATATGGTCAAATCTGGTGAAGTCTCCGGTAAGCTTTCTGAAGTTTTAGGCTATTTAGCCGACCATTTAGAAAGGGAATATAATTTTTACTCAAAAGCAATTACGGCAATGATTTATCCTGTTTTTGTTTTTTTTGTTTTTTTAATTATTCTAACCCTGATGGTTGTTTTTGTTGTTCCTCAATTATCTCAGGTTTTAGAAGCTACTGGCGAAGAAGTCCCCCAGATTACTAAAGTAGCAATGGGTCTTTCAAGTTTTCTGAAAAGATGGTGGTGGGTTTTTACTTTATTCTTTTTAGGGTTGGGAATTTTTGTTTTTAAATTTTCAAGAAATAAAGAAGGAAAAAAAATTGTTGATAAATTCTCTCTAAAATTACCTCTATTAGGCGAATTTTTTAAAAAAATTTATCTTTCTCGCTTAGCCGAGAATCTTTCCACTTTAATTTCCAGTGGTCTTCCAATTGTTCGGGCTCTTGAAATTACTGGAAAAATCATTGGGAATGATGTCTACGAAACTATTATTTTGAAGACCCAGGAAGGGGTAAAAAGAGGAGAGCCAATGAGTTCAATTCTTTTAAGGTATCAAGAATTTTTTCCTCCTCTATTTGTCCAGATGACGGTAGTAGGAGAAAGGACCGGCCAATTAGGAGTAGCCTTGATGAATATAGTTAATTTTTACCAAAGAGATGTTGAAAGGACCTTGGATAGTTTTGTCAGTCTTTTGGAGCCAATTTTAATTATTGGTTTAGGAGTAATTGTGGCTGGGTTAGTTATGGCTTTTTTACTGCCTATTTACCGTTTGGGGATGTTTTGAAGTTTTCCACAACTTGGCCTTGACTTAGATAAACTATTATATGTTATAATCTATAGAAGAGATTTCAACCTTTGCCATAATAAATTGATATTTAAAAATTAAAGGTCGAGTAATGCTAAAAATTTAAAAACTAATAAATAATATTAAAATGAAAATCTTTACTAAAAAGGGTTTTACTCTTATTGAACTTTTGGTGGTTATTGCTATTATCGGGATTTTAGCCTCAATTGTTTTGATTTCTTTAGGTGGAGCCAGAGATAAGGCAAAGGACGCTAGGGCTATTGCTGAAATGAGCCAGATTCGAGCCACAGCTGAAATGATTTATGCTTCAGATGGAGACTATGATAATGTTGTCTGCACTCAAGCTGATATGAAAGCTCTTTGTGATGATATTAAGGCTCAGACAGGAGAAGATGTAAGCGTTAGCAAACCTACCTCACCTGCTTTGGAATATTGTGCCTCTGTTAAATTACTTACCCAAAAAGACGGTGCTGATAATTATTATTGCGTAGATAGTACCGGAATAGCAAAAGAGACTACAGCGGCTTGTACAGCTACTCATACCTGTCCATAAACTGGCAAAAGAGATTCGTTTGTTAAATTAGCTAAATCAAAGCCCGCCTTCGGCGGGTTTTGATTTTTTACAATTTAAAGGTTAAAATAGAGAGAAAATGGGGTTTTTCTATTTCATAGTTTTTATTTTTGGTCTAATAGTCGGAAGTTTTTTGAATTCAATAATTTATCGCCTACCTTCTGGCAAAAGTTTTTTAATTCAGAGATCTTATTGCCCTTATTGTAAACACAAATTAAGTTGGAAAGATTTAATCCCGATTTTCAGCTTTCTAATTTTAAAAGGAAAATGCCGCTATTGTAAAAAAGCAATTTCTTGGCAATACCCCTTAGTGGAACTGACCACAGCAATTTTATTTCTCTCATTTTTCATTTCTCATTTTTCATTTTTCATTTTTATCATTGCTTGTTTCCTAATAATTATTTTCGTTTATGATTTAAAACACTACATTATTCCTGATAAAATAATTTATCCAGCCATTGCCATAGCTTTTTTTTATCAATTGCTACGCCCCGTACTCAACAAAGTTGTAGTATCGGGGTTTGGAATTTTAAATCCTCTTTCCTCTGCTATTTTAGCCAGCTTATTTTTTCTTTTAATAGTTTTGTTCTCCCGGGGTAAATGGATGGGCCTCGGCGATGTAAAATTAGCTTTCTTTATGGGTTTATTTTTGGGTTTTCCAAATATTTTAATTGCTCTATTTTTAGCTTTTTTTATCGGTGCTATAATAGGAATAGGGATGATAATGTCTGGTAAAAAAACTCTAAAGTCAGAGATTCCCTTTGGGCCATTTCTTGTAACAGGGACATTCATAGCATTGTTTTGGGGACAAGCGATTATTAATTGGTATTTAAATTTATTTTTATGAAGAGAGGCTTTACTTTAATTGAGCTCATTGTTGTCACCAGTATAATCATTCTTTTGTCGGTGATAGTCTTTCCTAATTATCGGGATATCGAGAGGCAATTTGCCCTTCAGAGGTCATCCCACAAATTGGCCCAGGATATAAGAAGAGCCGGGGAGATGGCGATGTCAACAAAAGAATTTCAGGGAAAAGTTCCGGCTGGCTACGGAATTTATTTAAAGCAAGGAGAAAAGGATTATTTACTTTACGCTGACACTAATCCACCTGGGGGAAATGAGAAATACGATGGAGGAGATGACAAAATAGAAACTATTAATTTAGAGAAAGGAGTATATATTCAGAATATTTCGCCTTCTTCTTTGAGTATAAATTTTAAACCTCCCATCCCGACTATTAAGATTAAAAAGGAAGGTGGCCAAGATTCAACAACAGCTGTAATAACCCTCTCGCTTGAATCTGATTCAACAAAAACAAAAATAATTAAAGTCAACTCCGCCGGTTTAATTGATGTCGAATAAACTATTGCAAAATTACCGTAACAAAAAGAAAATAGGAGAAGAAAAGGCATTTACCTTGTTGGAGGTATTGGTAGCTATTTTTGTAATTACGGTAGGGATAACCGGAACTTTGGGCATAATTCAACAGGCAATTTCTTATACTCAACTTTCTTCCTCAAGACTGGTAGCTAACTATTTGGCCCAGGAGGGAATTGAAATAGTTAGAAACATCAGAGACACAAATTGGCTTGAAGGGAGAACCAATCCAGGTATTACTTGGTCAGATGGTATTCCTTCGGGTAATTGGGAAGCAGATTATAAAACTCAAAATTTAACCCAAAGTTATGCTGGTACTTATTTAAATATTGATAATGACGGTTTTTATAGTTATTCTTCTGGTTCCCCGACAAAATTTGAGAGAAAAATTGCTATTTCAAAAGACACAGATATTTTGAAAATTTCTGTTCAAGTTGAGTGGCGAGAAAGGAGAAGAGATCATCAGGTTACTGTCCAAGAGAATTTATATAAATGGTATTAAAATCATTTAAAATAAGTAAATATTAATATGTTTAAATGCTTAAATGCTAAAATGACGAAGGGGGGATTTACTTTGATTGAGATGCTGGTGGCGGTGATGATTTTTTCTCTGATTATAGGAGTAATTTCAGGAGTTTTTATTTCTGGTCTTAGGGGTCAGAAAATGACCCTGTCTTCTCAAAAGCTTTTAGATCAAATAAGTTATGCCTTAGAATATATGAGCCGGGCTTTGAGGATGGCAAATAAACAGACTGCTGATATTCCTACTTGTCTTTCCCAGGAAGGTTTGAATTATGAAATTACCCATAGTGGTTCTGGCCTGAAATTTATAAATCATTTAGAAGAAGATGATTGCCAAGAATTTTTCCTTGAAGATAGCCAGTTAAAATACAGAAAAAAAATTGGTCAGGCAGGTGAGGAAACATTGGACCTAACTTCTTCTAATCTCCAAATAACCTATCTTAATTTTTCCATTAGTGGGGAGGGGCAAGATGATGACCTTCAACCAAGAGTAACAATCTTTTTAAATATGAAAGGTAAAGGCCAAAAACCTGAGGAACAGCCAGAGATGAAAATTCAAACCACAATTTCTCAAAGAAACCTCGATGTTAAATATTAATCGGACTATTAAGGCTATGAACTATAAAAAAATCTCGCAAAAAGGCGTTTCTCTTTATCTTGCCCTATTGATTATGGCCGTCCTTTTGTCCATAGGATTGGGGATATCAGCCATTTTATTTGGTCAAATAAAGATAATAAGAGGAATAGGAGATTCGATAGTAGCTTTTTATGCTGCTGATACCGGGATTGAAGAAGTGCTTTATAGGGGAGCAGCTGTTTCTGGAAATTTAGAAAATGGAGCAAGTTATAGCACCCGAGTTTTAGCACCAGGACCAGATTGTACAGCTACTAACTACTGCATCATATCAAAAGGAAGTTTTAAGGAAACAAAAAGGGCAATCGAAATCATAAGGTAAATCTATCTATGACCAAATATGAGGCTAAAAAGAGAATTGAAAAATTAAAAAAGGTGATTAACCATCACCGTTATTTATATCATGCTCATGATCTTCAAGAGATTTCTGATTCTGCTCTCGATTCTTTGAAAAAAGAACTTTTTGATTTAGAAAAATTATTTCCCGCGCTTCTTACTTCTGATTCTCCGACCCAAAGAATAGGAGGCAAACCCTTAGAAAAATTTGAGAAAGTTAGACACCCTGAGCCGATGTTTTCTTTTAATGATGCTTTTTCAGAAGATGATATGAAAGATTGGCTGGAGAGAGTTTCAAAGCTTTTAACGACTGAAGAAAAATCAGAGATAGATTTTTTCTGCGAGCTTAAAATTGATGGTTTAGCTATTGAACTGATTTATGAGCAGGGGATTTTTAAAACCGGTTCCACCAGGGGTGATGGAATAATTGGCGAAGATGTTACTCAAAATTTGAAAACAATTGAAGCCGTACCGCTTAAATTAGAAATTAAAAATCTGAAAAAAGAAATTCCCTCACGACTTGTCGTGAGGGGAGAAGTATTTATTCCTAAAGGAGAATTTGAAAAAATTAATCAAGAGCAGGTCAAGAAGAACCTATCTTCTTATGCCAATCCAAGAAATGTGGCCGCCGGCTCTATCAGGCAGCTTGACCCAAAAGTAACAGCTTTTCGAGGACTCGACTCTTTTGCCTATGATTTAGTTACTGAGCTTGGTCAAAAAACTCATCAAGAAAAACACCAGATCTTAAAAGCCTTAGGTTTTAAAACTAATCCCCACAATAAATATTGCAAAAATTTGAAAGAAGTTTTTGATTTTCATAAAGCAAGCAAAAAACTAAGAGAAAAGCTCTCCTATGAAATTGATGGGATTGTGGTTATTATTAATCCAAATGAAATTTTTGAGAAATTGGGGGTAGTGGGAAAGGCGCCCCGGGGAGCTATAGCTTACAAATTTCCTTTAAAACAAGCCACCACTATTATTAAAGATATTGTTGTCCAGGTAGGAAGAACCGGAGCTTTAACCCCGGTAGCAATTTTGAAACCTGTGAAGGTTGGCGGAGTAACAATTTCCAGAGCCACTCTTCATAACGAAGAAGAAATAAAAAGGTTGGGAGTAAAAATTGGCGATACGGTTATTGTCGGCAGGGCAGGGGATGTTATCCCTGATATTGTCAAAGTTTTACCAGAACTAAGAACCGGGAAAGAAAAGGTTTTCAGAATGCCAAAAAAATGCCCGTCCTGCAGAACAAGGATTATTAAACCCGAGGGAGAAGTTGTTTGGCGTTGCCCGAACCCAAAATGTTCAGCTCAGCTGAGAGAATATTTTTGCCATTTTATTTCAAAAGGAGCTTTTGATATTTCAGGCCTTGGTCCTAAAATTGTTGATAGAATGATTGATGAAGGTCTAATTTCTGACCCATCCGATTTATTTGCGCTTGAGGAAGGAGATTTATTGCCTCTTGAAAGGTTTGCTGAAAAATCGGTTAAAAATTTAATTAAGGCGATTCAGTCTCGAAAAAAAATTCAATTATCAAAATTTATCTACGCTCTGGGAATTAGAAATGTTGGAGAAGAAACTAGTATGGATTTGGCAGACTATTTTGGCTCTTTAGAAAAATTAAAAAAGGCAAACCTCAAAGATCTTGAAAAAGTTATGGATATTGGCCCAGTAGTGGCTAAAAGTATTTATGATTGGTTTTCCCAAAAAAGTAATTCCGAATTTTTGGAAAAACTAAAAAAAGTTGGAATAAAAATAGAAAATCCAAAAATTAAAACTAAAGATTTAAAGTTTAAAGGAAAAGTGTTTGTGCTTACAGGTAGTTTGGAAGCCATAACTAGAGAGGGAGCAAAAGAAAAAATCAGATTACTTGGCGGAGAAATTTCTGAATCAGTTTCAAAAAGAACTGATTTCGTTGTTGCTGGCAAAGAACCCGGCTCAAAATTTGAGAAAGCGAAAAAACTTGGCATAAAAATAATAAGGGAAAAAGAATTCCTAAAGTTAATCCGCTAATTAAAGTTTAAGTTAAATGCGAATGTTCAGGCATTTTAAAAAATTAGACTGGATTTTAATTACTTCCACAGTATTATTGGTAGGGATTGGTCTTTTATCCCTCTATAGCAGTTCCCTTGGCGGGGGGGATTTTCTGAATTTTAAAAAGCAGATTATTTTTTTTGGAGGAGGATTTTTTTTAATGCTCGGCCTGAGTTTTCTTGATTGGAGAGCTTTAAGAGAAGACCCTTACCTAATTTTAATTCTCTATTTTGTCTGTTTGGTTTCCCTAACTGGCTTATATTTTTTCGCTCCAGAAATTAGAGGAACAAGGTCCTGGTACAAAGTTGGTCCGATTTCGATTGACCCAATAGAGTTTACTAAAATTGTTTTAATAATTTTATTAGCCAAATATTTTTCAGGGAAACATATTGAGATGTATCGGATAAGACATATTTTTCTTTCTGGATTCTATGTTTTAATACCAGCTCTTTTAATTTTTTTTCAACCAGACCTGGGCTCAATTTTAATCTTAATTGCCTTATGGATAGGAATTTTACTTATATCTGGAATAAAAATCCGCCATTTTTTAATCCTTTGCCTCTGTGGTGTCTTAGTTCTAATTTTAGGTTGGTCAACTGTTTTAAAAGATTATCAAAAAGAAAGAATTATAAATTTTATTATGCCCCAAATTGAACCCTTAGGAGGAGCCTGGTCGCAGACTCAAGCAAAAATTGCCATAGGTTCTGGTGGAATTTTTGGTCAGGGCTTAGGACAGGGTTCTCAGACTCAATACGGTTTTTTACCAGAACCCCAGACCGATTTTACTTTTGCAGCTATTGCTGAAGAATTTGGTCTGGTTGGGGTGGGAATTTTATTCTTTTTATTTTTTCTTTTAATCTGGAGGATAATAAAAATTACCCTATCGGCAACTAGTAATTTTCCTCGACTTTTTGGCACAGGCCTTGCTATTATTTTAATCTCTCAAGTTTTTATCAATATCGGCATGAACCTTGGAATTTTACCGATAATAGGAATCCCCTTGCCTTTTGTAAGCTATGGAGGTTCTTCTTTAATTATGACTTTTGTTGGTTTGGGTATATTACAGAGCATTAAGAGCCATTAGTAGTTTGACAGCTTGTTTATGTGGCGTTAAAATTAAAGAATGCTTTCTCAGCCTCCGATTCAAAAAACTCCACCTGAAACTCAATAATAACAAAAAAGCAATATGATAAATCAAAAAGATGTTGGAGAGAGCGAAGAAGATAATTCTTTTTCTTCCCATTTCGCTGACGCTCGGGAAGAAAAAGAAAAAATTCTAACTATTATTGATAATTTGGCCGATGGGCTGATGGTCTTTGACAAAGAAGGAAAACTTTCATTAATTAATCCTGTGGCCAAAAAAATTTTTGGGATTGAAAAAGAGATTTTGGGTAAATCAATTGTTGAATTTTTAAATTTCCCCAATCTTAAAAATTTATTTTATCTTTTAGGAAAAGAAATCAAAGAAGTTTTTAGAAAGGAATTGGAAATTAGAAAAAATTTAATTTTAGAAATAACCTCTCTTCCAATTTTGAAAGAAGGAAAAAAACTTGGCAGCCTGATTATTCTCCACGATATTACCAGAGAAAAAACAATTGAAAGGATGAAGACTGAATTTGTTTCTATTTCTGCTCATCAGTTGAGGACGCCGCTTTCAGAAATTAAATGGACGTTGGAAACGTTATCAAAAGAAAAATTAGGGAAATTAACAGAAGGGCAAAAGGAAATACTTAAAAAGGCTTATGGTTCTAATAAAAGGATGCTTGCTCTTATTGATGACCTTTTAGATGTAGTCAGGATAGAAGAAGGCAGGCGTCTTTATAAATTAACTCTTTCTAGCTTTGAAGAAGTTGTTCAATCGGTTATAGAATCTTATCAGGAGAAAATTAGAAAGAAGCAAATTAAATTTGAATTTCGGGTTCCAAGTAAGAAATTGCCAAAAATTGAAATTGATACTGGAAAGATATCTTTGGCAATTCAGAATCTTTTAGATAATGCCATTAGATATAATTTACCGGGAGGCATGATAACTATTACTTTAAATTCTACAGAAAAAGAAATAGAATTTTCAATTGAGGATACCGGAATCGGAATTCCCGAAGACCAGCAGCAAAATGTTTTTAAAAAATTTTTTAGAGGATCAAATGCTGTTAAAATGGAAACTGAAGGAAACGGTCTCGGTCTTTTCATTGTAAAAAATATCATTGAAGCTCATAACGGAAAAATTTGGTTTCAATCAAAGGAAAAGAAAGGTACAACCTTTTATTTTAATCTGCCTTTAAAATAAATATGAGAAAAATTTTAATGGTAAGGATCTTGAACGTAGTAAAAGATCCTTTTGACCAAAATTTATCATGAAAAAGAAAATTTTAATGGCAAGGATCTTGAACATAGTAAAAGATCCTTTTGACCAAAATTTATCATGAAAAAGAAAATTTTGGTAATTGAAGATGAGAAAACTTTAAGATTCCTTATCGTTCAGACCTTAGTTCAAGAAGGTTTTGAGGTTGAAGAGGCAATTGACGGAGAAGAAGGAATTCAAAAACTAAAAAAGAATAAACCGGATTTAATTTTATTAGATTTGCTTTTGCCGAGCATCAACGGCTTTGAGGTCTTATCAAAAATAAAAAGAGATTCTAATTTAGAATCAATTCCAGTAATTATTCTTTCTAACCTTGGACAAGAAGAGGAAATTAAAAAAGGGTTGAATTTAGGGGCAATTGATTATTTAATTAAGGCTCATTTCACCCTTGATCAGGTTGTTTCCAGAATAAAAAAGGTTTTAAAGTAATTCTATAATCCTAAAAAAACGTTAACTTTGTTTTTGGTAACTTCCAGTACTCCTCGTTTAAATTGGTAAGTGGCTTTTTTTTTGTCCGGAGTAAGGATTGAAAGGTTGTTAAAAATAAGGCTAATAAAGTTGGCATGTTTGGGTAAAATATCAAATTTACCCAATTTATTTTGAGACGAAACTACTTCTGCCTTTCCCTGATAAAAAACTTCTTTAACAATTGGCAACCAGAATACATTTACTTCTAAAAATTCTTTTTTTTTAGAATTCATAGATTAATTTCCTTTAATAGGGTAAGTCGCCGATACCAAGCAGTTTCTCATCGGGAAGTCGGTCTAATTCCCCTTTTAAAATCTTTCTTACCCCTCGGACAGTTTTTTCTCTCTCTACATATTTACCCGATTTCCCGGTCTGTTCAGTTATAATAAAAAAGTCCTGGGCCATAAAATTCAAAATTTTTCTTGCTCGATGATAGATAACTCTATCTTCCATCAATAGTTCCGCTTCTCCGACAATAGAGACAATTCTTTGGAGTTCTTTATATCTTTCTAAAATTCTTTTTGCCTCTAAAAGTGCTTGATAATGTTCCTCTCCCAGAATGGCTGGAGTTGTCACCGAGGAAGAAGAAGCTAAAATGTCAATTGCTGGATATCTTCCTTCCTGGTAAACATCACGAGAAAAAATAACCATTGAATCAAAATAGGGGATGATGGCTTGAACTCCAGGATCAGTGATGTCATCGGCTGGAATATAAACTGCCTCAATGCTGGTAATAGAGGCTTTTTCAGTTGAAACCAATCTTTCTTGCAGGGCCCCGATTTCACTATCTAAGGTTGCCTGATAACCTCCTTCTGAGGGGATATTCATTAATAAAGTTGAAAGTTCATTGCCGGCTTGTAAAAATCGATAGACATTATCAATAAAAAAAATGGTGTCTTTTTTTTGAATATCTCTAAAATACTCAGCGATGGTAGCAGCTGATAGTCCCACTTTAAACCGGATAGCTGCTGTTTCATTCATTTGGCCAAAAACTAAAACTGTTGATGGCAAAACATTAGTTCTCTTCAAAGTTTCGTAGAGCTCGTAACCTTCTCTAATTCTTTCTCCGATTCCAGCGAAAACTACAATTCTTTGTTCTTGAAAAACAACATTATGCATTAATTCTGAAAGAAGAACTGTTTTTCCCAATCCGGCTCCGCCAAAAATTCCCAATTTCCCCCCCTTCATTAAGGGAGCAAAAAAATCAATTACTTTTATTCCAGTTTCAATTAATTCTTTTTTCAATATCGTTTCTTGATAAACAGGAGAATGCTGGTAAATCGCCCTTTTTTCTTTAATTTCGAATTGAGGAAGGTTATCAATGGGCTGGCCAAAAATATTAATCACCCTTCCCAAAAGCATTTGGCCTACCGGAATTTTCAGTGTTTGGCTAGTTTTTTTCAGTTTGGATCCTCGATATAAGTTTTCACTTTTAGTTAGAGAAAAACACAAAAAGACCTCTTTCTTTATAGCGCTTACCACCTCTAATTTTACTTCCGGATCATCTTCTAAAACTAAAATTTCTCCTAAAAAAAGATTACCATCGTAAAATTCTACTTCCACTACATTTCCCAGGATTGATAATATTTGCCCTTTTTGGTTCATAATTTAATACTACTAAAAAGTTCAATTTGTTTTTTATTTAATTTTTGCCTTTTCAACTTATTTTCAACTATTGATAATCTTTGTTCTGAGTTTTTTGTATTTTCAGTGGCTTGATACATAGCCATCACTCGAGAAGCATATCGAGCCAATTGATGTTCTAAAATGGTTTGGTTAAACAAAACGGCAATGATTTCTGTCTCAAAAAATTCCAAGACTGCTTCAGGCGATGGCTCAAAGAGATAGGGGTAAACTTTTTCAAATTTTTCCTCAAAAGGCAACTTTCCCGAGATTTCATTCATTATCGGTTTTTGAGATAAGACTTTTTCATATCTTCCATGAGAAACAATGATTTTTTTATAATTTTTGATAAATTCAATAATTTCTCCAATTCTTTTTTCTTTTGGCTTTACATCGTTTAATTCAAAATAAAACATTTTATGCCCAAACCCATTGCCTTCGGCCAAATATTTACCTGTCTTTCCCACCACCGCTAAATCTGCTTTATTCTTTTCTAAATATTTTTGAATTTCTTTCCAGATATCTAAAATTAAAGCTCCGTAAAAAAATTGATTTGCCGAGAGGAAAACGACTACCGTTTCTTTTTCTGCTCGGCGAAAAGAAATTTTTTCTTTTCTAATCCACCCCTTTTTTAAAGAAAAAAGATATGCTGATTTGATTCTTTGATAAGTATTTAATAATTCTCTAAAAGATTCTCGATTCTTTAATACTTTTTCTCTAATTTGTTTCATTCTTAAATTGGCAATTTCCTGATAAGTGCTGGCAATATTCTTAATTGTTGATATCATTTCTAAGTTTTTTCTTATTTCTTTAAGGGTAGGCATGTTACTTTGAAATTGTTTTTTCAATTTCTAACATTATTTCTTTCGTCAAAAATTGAAGATGGTCAAAATCTTTTATTTCTTCAATTTCTTCTTTGAATTCTGGTAAAACTCCCTTTCGGTAATCTTCCAACAGTTTATCAATTTCTATTTTCATCTCTCTTAAAGATTTATCTTTCCAAAAGCCAGACAATAAAAGTCCGATCAAAAGCAATTGCAGTTTTCGGGGAATTGTTATCTCAACCTCTTGATTAAAAAGAGATTCTAATTTTTCACCAAATTCAATGTTTTTTTGAATTTCTGTTGGTAATTCAGCGCCAAATTGGGTAATTTCTAACAATCTTTGATATTCAACCAATTTCTTTCTGACCCAGCCGGACAGTTCTCTTTCCATGGGAGTTTTTGTTTGATTTCCCACTCTTGAAACCGAAAGAAAAGCATTTATTGCCGGTCTTTTTCCTTTTCTAAACTCATTGATATCAAAAAAAATATGACCATCGGTCATTGCCATTAGATTAGTTTGGATATAACCAGAAAGGTCATTTTCTAAAGTTTCAGCCACTGGCAGAGCGGTAATACTTACTTCTTTATATTCTTTGCTTTTAATATTTCCGGCCCTTTCCAATAGAGCGGCCTGAATATGAAAGATTTCTCCGGGGTAAGAATCTCTTCCCGGTACTCTCTTTAATAAAAGCGATATTTCTCTATAAATTTTGGCATGAGTGGTTAGGTCATCTAAAACAATTATTACCTTTTTTCCTTTATCTCGAAAATATTCGGCAATACTCATCCCGCTATAAGGAGCTAAATAAGTTAGGGTAGGGGAATCATCAGGCGTAGTATGGATTATTATTGTTTGGTCAAAGACTTTTTGGTGCTTTAAATATTCCTCTACCCATTTAATGGCTGTATCCTTTTTTCCGATTCCCACATAAACACAAACTACTCCTTTTTTTGTCTGACTGACAATGGTTTGTAAAAGGAAAGCGGTTTTCCCTGTTTTACCATCGCCAATTATCAATTCTCTTTGACCATATCCAATTGGAACTAAAAGGTCAACGAGTGTCACTCCGCTCTCCAAAGGTGTATTCACTCTGACTCTTTTTATAAAAGAAGGGGCGTCTTTTTTGACTGGTTGATATTCTTTTTCTCCTCTAATTGGTCCTAGGCCATCGGTTGGTTGAGAAAGAGGATTAATTATTCTCCCTAGTAATTCTTGACCAATAGGTATTTCAAACGATTTCTCTGTCCTTACTACTGCCTCTCCAATTTTTAGCTCTTTAATATCAATCATTAAAATCTCAGCTAATTTTTCTTTTAAACCATGGACAATTCCCCTTTTTCCAGTATTAGTGATTACCATTTCTTCTAGCTTTAAACCTGGTAGGCCGGAAACATAAGCTACTGAATGCGAAAGAGAAGTAACATAACCTATTTCTCTCGTTTTTTCTAAATAAGTTTCAAAATGACTCATAATTGTTTTTGAGAAAACAACTTATCTATCTCTTTGGCTAATGAAAGATTAATCTGTCTTCCTTGATATTCTATGAGTGCTCCGCCGACAATTTCTGGATTGAAATTAAAATCTAAAATCACCTTTTGGTTGATTTCTTTTTCCAGCCAAAGGGAAATTTTATTAATAAATTCTTTTTTTGGCTGGAAAGCAATTACTATTTTAATTTGAGGGAGATTTTGAAGATGTTTTTCAAAATTTTCAAAAAAAATCCGATTATCTTCAGGATTTTTTGAAATTATTTTCTTTTTTTCCAATTCTTCAAGTTCTTTTCTGAAATCTTCTTCTATATTTCCCTTAACCCTTTCCGATAGGGGAATATTTATATTTTTAAAAATTGACTCCTGAACTAAATTTATTTCTTCAAGGAGAAATAATAAATCTTCCTTAGTAACTATTTTTTTAGCAAAATCTCTAAATATCTCCATTTTACATTATTTTCATCATCTCATTATAAAATTTTTTCCTTTTTTGCTTTTTCTAAAGCTTGTAGAACTAATTCTTCGTGAGTAGAAAGATCAATTGCTTTTCCGATTGTTTTCTTTGCCACATCTTCTATTATTTGATAAATTTTTTGGTCTATCTCTTTTAATTTTTCTTTTTTATAATCTTCAATATTCTTTTCGGTTTGGGCAATTTTTTGGTTTATGGATTTTGTAGCCGTCTGGTAAATTCGGCCGATTTTTTCATCCAGACCTTTGCTTAATTCATCCGTTCTTTTTTTTGCCCCTTGTAATATTGAATCTTCGGCCTGAGAGCAGGTATTGCTGAATTTTAAAATTTCGTTGTTGGTTATTTCATCCCAATTAGCTATCTTATTTTCTGCTTCTTGGGAAAAAACGGCTATTTGTTCTTTATAAGATTCTATTACTTCATCGGCAATTTTTTGGCTGATTTCCGAAATAGTCTTCTCTGTTTCCTGGTTAATCATTTTTTCTAATTCTAATAAGAATCCTTCAGAGAATTTTAAAGATATAACGTCCTTTTCTTCTTTTTCTTTTTTGGACCTTTTCGCTAAATAATAAATATCTAAGCCAAATAAAATTACTGCCATTATTGCCAAAATGCCAAAGCCAAGCAAAATAATAAGGAAAATTTGAGTATTCATATACCGAGCTTCCGAAGGAAGCGAGGGTGAAGATGAAGCTTTAGCTTCATCGCCTTAATAAAGTATAACAAATAAAGCCAACCCCAGTCCAGCCAGAGTTAAAACTAAAATCCCGATTAAATTTAAAACCATTGCCAACTGAATGCTCTTTTTGGCTAAAGGGTTTCTACCCATAGCTTCTACTCCTTTACGCAAGGCGCTTACAAAAGCAAAAAAACCGGCAAAAAAACTGCCGCCCCCTAAGATAAGCGCGAAAATATATCGTAACACCGCAGGAAAGTTTTCCGGTTTTCCTAATTGCCTCCATATTTCACCGAAGATGCCAGTTATTGGAACTTTACCTGAAGTATATTGATATTGAATATTAATCTTAGTTTTAATTAATCCCTCTTCTTGATTAAAATCTTCCAAAGCTCTTCCTACTACAAATCCAGATTGAGTTGCTTTTTGTCCTGTTCCTTGTTTTTCCGAAGAAGTAATGAAATCACCCTTTTTTATTTCTCCATTAATATTGCTTACTTTGACTGATGTTTCTCCAAATGAGACTATCGGCAGGGTAGTAGGGGTTGGTTTACCGAAAACTAAAATCGGAGTTTCTCCCACTACTCCAATTATGTTTTCGTCATAAGGAATGTTTGAGCGAAACAATCCTTCTTTGGTTTGAGAAATAATATCTCCAACTTTTACTTCCGGGTCAGCCACTTCAAGATTTTTGGCAATAAGGGCCATATCCTGGGCAAAAACAATTCCATTTAGAATAAAAACTAAAGAAAATATTAATAAAACTAATTTGAATTTTTTTGTCATCGTTTCTTTATTATATCTCAATATTTTGGATAAAGAAATAGATAAATCAAAAATATTAAATATTAGAAATAAGGCTTAATAAACGTTTTTCTTTTTCCCGGAAAGGAAGTTTTCTATGATTATATCTCCAGGCGTATTCTCCCAAGTAAAGAGGTAATTTTTCTTTACGAATGCCGCCTTTTGCCGAGAGTTTTCTTTTTAAATATCCCCAGAATGTTTCAAGAGCATCAATACGATATTTTTTGTTTTCAGGAGGAACTACTCTATAGAAACGGCCTCTAAATGCCAACCCGATATATTTTTGCCACTCTTCGGAATAGCTAATAGACTCTTTTTTTTCTTGAGCTTTGAGAAAAAGTTTTAAATCTTGAGCCTTAATATTTGATAAAATTTTAGCATAAACTTTTTCTTCCTTGCAAAGAATGCCGATAATTGGATGTTTAATTTTATTATCTGATTTAAAATCTAAACGTCCTCCAAGATAATCCTTGCCTAATTTCATTATTCCGCGGAGGGCATCGGGAATATCTCTAAGCATCAATATCCTTAAAAGAGTTAATACTTTTAAAAGTTTATACTTGGAGATATTAACTCTTTCCAGAATAATGTTGGTTGAATGCTCTAAAAGGAATTCGGAGATAACCTCATTTAATATCTCATTTGGAATATTAAGAGGATTGGGCTTTAAAGTAAAAATATGGCGGCAATTCTTGCATTTCAAACGATTATCGCTGGTTTTCCAAAACCTTAACCCAGAGCATTTTGGGCACTTTATTCCGTTAGATAATCCTTCGTATTTAATTGAGTTTGTCTGAGAATGATTCATTGCCTAATTATAACATGTTTGGTTCAGTTTCCAAACTTTATCCCTTATTTTCAGAAATATTCTTTTTCCCGCGGCGGGAATTTAACCTAATCCGCCCAAATTTTACCAAGGGCAAAACTTACAGCGGACAGGTAATGTCAAAATTCAAAACTATTTTGAGTTTGTGATTTAGTGCTTTGGACTTTAGATTTCTCGGTTACTCGAATCGCAATGAAGGGTGAAGAAGAGATTTATCTCTTCGCCTACCCGAGTCGCAGCGAAGTCAAAGAGCGCTCCGCACTCTTTTCCACCTTCGTCCCGCAAACGAGACTCGGTGAGTGAAGAAGAACGGATGTTCTTCGACTATATTTATAGATGAAGTTTTCCACAATTGTAGCCCTTGACAAGGGTGTTTACTTCAAAGATAATGAAATAATCGATTTATTTCCCGTCACGGGAAATGATTTCCTAAAGAAAAATAAGATAAAAAGATAAAAAAAGAAGACCCGTTTACTCTCTCAAATTTTTTCAAAATTTAAGAGAGCGATAAGCGCCAAAGATTAGGAAAAAATTAGTCGCTTTTTTGCTGAATACATAAAATATTTATGTGCTTCAGTATGGGTCTTCTGCGTTGAAGTTTACCAAACCTAAAAGATTATGTCAATAGAGAATAAAAATGAAAATTTAATAAGCATTGAAGAATTTATTGCTAGAGCAAGAAGACTTGGAGTTGATTTTGGAAAAGGTGACCCTAAAAATCGTCTGCGCTATTACGTCAAAATCGGTCTTTTGCCACATCTTCAAAGAAAGTCTTTTAACGGTCTGCCTCCAAACGGTGCTTACTTGGAAAGCACTCTTGGAATTTTGCTTGAGATTGACAAAAAATTAAAAGCCGGAAAGAGTATTCAGGAAATAAAAAGAGAGGAAGAAGAAAAAGTTTTTGAGAAAAAGCTGCCAAAAATTACTACTCCCCATACATATATGTATGGTCCGGGAATTGAATCTTTTCAGTTAAAAACTGAAGTTCCGCAAACAGAAAAAGAAAAAGGAGAAGAATTGGAAATCAAAGAAACTCCTGAAATTATTATTGAAAGAAAACCCTTTGTAAAAATACCGGCTATTTTAAAAATTGTGCTTTTGGTTTTAATTTGCGTTTCAACCCTTTTTTTTACAGATGAAAAAATTAATTTTATAGATCCAATTCCTTATTTTTTAGCTAATATAAGCGAACATATAAGTGGATTTAGAAAATTAACTCAATTGCCGGCTTCTTCTCTTCGCGAAGAAGTTTTTAGCCTTCCGGCTGTTGAACCCTATCTTACTATCAATGCTGAAACAGCTATTAACGCTCTTTTAAAAGCAAAAGAAAAAATAACTGCCCCAAGTTTCGCTTTAATCAGAAATGAATTTGAAGGAAGAATTACTGCTGCCGGACTTACTGTTGAGAGAGAATATAATTTTCCAGATTTATCCGGAACTGTTTGTTTAGCTACCGGAAATTGTTTTGGTTTAGAAGGAGAAGTAATTACCCTTGGCGGCACCCCCAACAGATTAGCTAAATTTATTTCTGCTCAGGAAGTTAGAGATTCTTCAATCAGCGATTTATACCTTGGGGGGGTAGCAATTGCTATTGATTCAGTCGGTAATGTTGGAATTGGAATTGAAGATCCTGCTCATCCTTTCCATGTTGAGGGAAGGATTCAGGCAACAGGTGATATTTGTACTGATTTGAAAGGCGGCAGGTGTTTGAGCACTTTGCGGGTTGGTGGTGGTGGAGGAGGAGGTATTGGCGGTTCAGGTTCTGCCAATTATCTTTCAATCTGGACCAGCTCCGGCAGTTTAGGAAATTCTATTCTCTATCAGACCGGCGGGAATATTGGCATCGGGACGACGGGGCCGGCGGCGACGGCGTTGTTGGACCTCACCTCGACGGAGAAAGGATTTCTTGCCCCGCGAATGACAGAAGCCCAAAGAGATGCTATCTCTTCACCAGCAACAGGACTTTTCATTTACAACACAACCACCAACCAGTACGACATGTACAACGGAACATCATGGGGCGCGGTTGGCGGCGGCGTGCCCACTGACGCCCAGTACGTTACCTTAGCAGTCAATGCCACTTTAACCGATGAAAGAGTCTTAACCGCCGGAACCAATATTTCAGTAACTGATGGAGGAGCTGGAGGTAATGTAACAATAGCTACCATAAATAATCCTGTTTTCTCAACCTCAGTTACCTCTCCAATTATTTATGGTTCTTCGGCTGCCTCGGGTAATCTTACTTTAAGAACAACTTCTGATGCTACCAAGGGTTACGTCATTTTAGCTGACGATGGCGGCAACGTCGGCATCGGGACGGCAAGCCCTACTTCCCTTTTTTCTGTTGGTGCCTCTTCCCAATTCCAGATAGATACTTCTGGAGATATTATCAAACTAAAAAACCTTACCTATTCTTGGCCTTCATCTCATACTGCTGATGGTTTCTTAAAAGATGACGGTTCAGGAACCTTAACCTGGACAACCATTGGCGGAGCAGGAGGAGTAACTGGCAGCGGAACTGCTGGATACATTCCCAAATGGAGCACCAGCACTACTTTGACTGATTCTGTTTTATATGAAACTGGAGGCAATATTGGCATTGCCACAGCCAGCCCGGAAGTGGAATTAGATATTGCTGGCCAAGCCAGAATTACCAGC
This sequence comes from uncultured Candidatus Saccharibacteria bacterium, assembly GCA_964431915.1. Classification (GTDB taxonomy): domain Bacteria; phylum Patescibacteriota; class Minisyncoccia; order Minisyncoccales; family CAZKCU01; genus CAZKCU01. Next base: position 215,271 of record CAYSLI010000001.1, read on the forward strand.
ACTACCACTCCCCAGTTATCAGTAAGATACGATGCTGCCAAGTATCTCAATACCCTCCTTTCTTCAGGTGAAACCACTTTTCAGACTGGTTTTTCCTCTTTCTTGTTTAAGAGTCTACAGCAAGCAGTTTATTTTTGGACAAGAAAATCTGACTGGGATGCCCCTGATGTAGGAACTTATTCTGCTCCTGCCTTTGCCGACTTAGACGATGACGGAGATTATGATTTATTGATTGGAAGATATTATGGACAAAGCTATGGCTATGAGAACACAGGAACTGTTTCCAGCCCAGCCTGGACAAGAGAATCTGACTGGGATGCTCCTGATATAGGCGATCTTATGCCTGCTCCTGCCCTTGCCGACTTAGACGATGACGGAGATTATGATTTATTGATTGGAAGCTTTGATGGAATAAGTTATGCCTATGAGAACACCGGAACTGTTTCCAGCCCAACCTGGACAAGAAAATCTGACTGGGATGTCTCTGATGTGGGGACTGGGAGTGGCCCTGGCTTTGCCGATTTAGACAATGACGGAGATTATGATTTATTGATTAGAGAAATTAGCGGAGTAAGTTTGGGTTATGAGAACACAGGAACTGTTTCCAGCCCAGCCTGGACAAGAGAATCTGACTGGGATGCTCCTAGTGTGGGACTTTCTTATTCTTCACCTGCCCTTGCCGACTTAGACGATGACGGAGATTATGATTTATTGACTGGAGCCAGTGGTGATAGAGTTTATGCCTATGAGAACACAGGAACTGTTTCCAGCCCAGCCTGGACAAGAAAATCTGACTGGGATGCTCCTGATGTGGGATCTGCTAGACCTGCCCTTGCCGACTTAGACGATGACGGAGATGATGATTTATTGATTGGAGCCACTGGTGGAGTAAGTTATGCCTATGAGAACACCGGAAGTGGTGGTCAACTGACTACCCGTTTAGTTATAGACCAAGACGGTAAAGTTGGCGTCGCTACGACAGCACCCTATGAAAGATTAGAGGTGGCGGGAGGGACAAGAGTTGGTCAGGCACCGACAACCTATACTACCCTTTCAGCTGATATGACTGACAGTCAGACTACTGCCACTGTTGCCTCTACCTCTGGTTATCCTTCGGTTGGAACCTTGCTAATTGATTCAGAAGCTATGACTTATACAAATAAGAGCGACACCGTGTTTACTGGTTTAACCAGAGGGGCTTTGGGAACAACGGCCGCTACCCATAGTTCAGGAGTAACAGTCAAAAACTATCTCTTTACTGCCTTAGCTACCGCCACCACTCCTAACATGGTAATAACTGGAGAGGGTAATCTGGGCATCGGGACGACAAATCCTGGGGCCAAGCTCGATCTTAGCTATACCCAGACAGCAGTTGGAGGAGACGAAGGAATAAGAAGTTTGGTGACCCAAGGAACCAATGCCTTAACAGGCACTCTAAGGGCTGGCTACTTTGTTGCCACCAACGGAGAACTTGACAGCTCCTCTGGCACTATCAGAGGAATAGAAGTTAAAGCCAGAGCTGCAGGTTCTGACCTGACAGGAGGTTCAGTCGGCACTCTGGAAGCAATCTCAGCTTCAGCTGATGCTAAGGATGAAACTGTCATCACCTTAAGAGGAGCAGAACTTATCTTAGACGGTCAAACAGGAGCCAGTGTTACTACAGCTGTCGGCTTAAGGATTGCTAACAACTTCCAGGCAAATATAGCCACTACTTCTTATGGTCTTCAAATCTACCGTGATTCCTTTGACTATACAGCTGATATTCAATTATCTTCTGGTGGCACTATTGGTGGCTCCAGCGGAACTTTATCTATCACCAGTGGGGGCAATGTGGGCATCGGGACGGCAACTCCTTCATCTTTCAAATTACAGATAGCAGGAAGTTTAGGTCCTGATGCTGATAACCAATATGATTTAGGTTCAGCAACAGCCAGATGGAGAGACCTCTATTTGGGTCCTTCTTCTCTGAATATCTATAATACTACCGGAGCTGACGCCGAATACTTCACTATTGGTTATGATGCTACTCCAACAATTAGCTTTTCTTCCTTAGCTAATGGTTCAGGTACAGCCAGAAACTTCAACTTTACTGGTGGCAACGTCGGCATCGGCGATACTTCGCCAGCTTCTTTATTAACTGTTGGCTCAGGTGATTTATTCCAGGTAGATAGTTCAGGAGACATTGTTAAGATAAAAAACCTTACTTATTCTTGGCCTTCCTCTCACACTACTGACGGTTTCTTAAAAGATGACGGTTCAGGGACCTTAACCTGGACAACCATTGCTGGAGCCGGAGGAGTAACTGGAAGCGGAAATGCTGGTTATCTGCCTAAATGGAACACCAGCACTGACTTGACTGATTCTGTTTTATATGAAACCGGCGGCAACGTCGGTGTTGCCACAGCCAGCCCGGGGGTGGAATTAGATATTGCTGGTCAAGTCAGAGTTACCAGCACTACTACTCCCCAGTTGTCAGTTAGATACGATGCTAATAAATATCTCGATACTCTTCTTTCTTCAAGTAACGAAATTATTTTTCAGACTAGTTTTGCCTCCTTCTTGTTTAAAAGCATGCAGTTAGTAGGTTCTTTCTGGACAGCAAAATCCAGCTGGGATGCCCCTGATGTGAGCGCGATTGGCATTTCTGCCCCGGCCTTTGCTGACTTAGACGATGATGGAGATTATGATTTATTGATTGGAAGATACGAGGGAACAAGCTATAGTTATGAAAACACCGGGAGTGTTTCCAGCCCAACCTGGACAAGAAAATCCGGCTGGGATGCCCTTGATGATGTGGGAACTTATTCTACCCCAGCTCTTGCTGACTTAGACAATGATGGAGATTATGATTTATTGGTTGGAGAGAGCAATGGAATAAGCTATGCCTATGAAAACACCGGAGATGTTTCCAGCCCGACCTGGACAAGAAAATCCGACTGGGATGCTCCTGATATGGGAGGTAGTAGTTGTACTTCCCCGGCCTTTGCTGACTTAGACAATGACGGAGATTATGATTTATTGATTGGAGTATATGGTGGGACAAGCCTTGGCTATGAAAACACCGGAGATGTTTCCAGCCCAACCTGGGCAGCAAAATCCGACTGGGATGCTCCTTATGTGGGAGCTCGGGCTTCCCCAGCTTTTGCTGACTTAGACAATGACGGAGATTATGATTTATTGATTGGAGTATGGCCTACTGGAATAAGCTATGGCTATGAAAACATCGGAACTATTTCCAGCCCAACCTGGACAAGAAAATCCGACTGGGATGCTCCTGATGTGGGAACTTATTCTTCCCCAACTCTTGCTGACTTAGACAATGATGGAGATTATGATTTATTGGTTGGAGAACAAAGTGGAATAAGCTATGCCTATGAAAACACCTCCGAAGGTCAACTGACTACCCGTTTAGTTATAGACCAAAACGGTAAAGTCGGTGTCGCTACGACAACACCCTCTGAAAGATTAGAGGTGGCTGGAGGAACAAGAATTGGTCAGGCACCAACAACTTATACTACCCTTTCAGCTGATATGACTGACAGTCAGACTACTGCCGCTGTTGCCTCTACCTCTGGTTATCCTTCAGTTGGAACCTTGCTAATTGATTCAGAGGCTATGACTTATACAAACAAAAGTGACACCGTATTTACTGGTTTAACCAGAGGAGCTTTGGGGACAACGGCCGCTACCCATAGTTCAGGAGCAACAGTTAAAAACTATCTCTTTACTGCTTTAGCTACCAGCACTACTCCCAATATGGTAATAACTGGAGAGGGTAATCTGGGCATCGGGACAACGAATCCGGGAGCCAAGCTTGATATTTCATATACTCAAACAGCCGCTGGTGGTGATGAGGGAATCAGGAGTTTGGTAACCCAGGGAACTAATGCCTTAACAGGAACCTTAAGAGGAGGATACTTTGTAGCTACTGATGCAGATTTAACAGGTTCAACAGGAACAGTCAGAGGAATTGAAGCTAAAGCCAGGGCTTCTGATGGAGGCAGTTATTCTCATGGTGTTTTGGAAGCTATATCTGCTTCAGCTGATGCCAAGGACCAGACAGTAAGTTATCTTAGGGGGGCAGAGATTATGATTGATGGGAAGTCAGGGTTTGATGTAATCAATGAGGCAGTAGGATTAAGAATAGCTAACAATCTCCAGGCAGCAGTAACCACAGGTTCTCTTTATGGTCTCCAGATTTACAGGGACAGCTTTGATTACGATGCTGATATTCAGTTATCAAGTGGAGGCTTGATAGGAGGCAGTGGTGGTCATTTGAATATTGATTCTTCTGGAAATGTCGGCATCGGGACGGCGAGTCCAAATCACTTATTACATCTTTCCGAAACTACTACAGCAGCAGGCGGGGATACTCTTTTACGGGTTACTGGCTTGCATACCGATGACACTGCTATGACCGGTACCCTACGGGGAGCATACATTGATATTAGTAATGGCATTTTAGCATCAACAGGAACAATCAGGGGTATGGAATTAAAAGCACGCACCGAAGCTCCGGGAGATGAAGGGAATGATGTAGCCGTTCTTGAGGGTTTGTCAATCAGCGCTGATTCTAAAGACCACAGTGTTACAACAATGCGTGCTGCAGAGTTTATTCTTGATGGTTCTATAGGCGGGACAATCACAGAAGCTGTGGGCTTAAGAATAGCCAACAATCTTCAAGCCAATAAAGCCACCACTTCTTATGGACTTCAAATCTACCGGGACTCCTTTGATTACACAGCAGATATTCAATTATCTTCTGGTGGCACAATCGGAGGTTCCGGCGGAGACATGGTTATAGACAGCAGCGGCAGCGTCGGCATCGGGACAATGGGGCCGGATAGAAGACTCGATGTTTTAGATGCCTCAGCTGCCCAATTAAGGCTTACTTATATTGATAATTCAGTTTATACTGATTTCACTTTAGACACTAACGGAAATTTAACAATTAACCCGGCTAAAAATATTTATCTTAAATATAGCGCCAATACCGGGTCTAACCTCTGGGTTTGTGAAGGGACGGCTTGTCCTGGCGCAGATACAAGTATGGGTAGTGGTGGTGGAAATTTAGTGGTTGAAGGAGGAATTTATGGCGGCACCCGCTGTCCTTCGGATATGGTTTATATTCCTGGCGACAAGCCTTTCTGTATTGATAAATACGAGGCATACAATTCAAATTCAGGCTCGGTTTGTAATAATACTGATTGTCCCTGTGGTGACGGGACCCAGGCCCAAGTTGATGCTAATACTACTATCGCTATTGCCGGTTCTGCTTCAGGGCAAACTCCTTTAGTGTCTATTACTTGGTGTTCGGCTAAAAAGGCCTGTGAAAATACCGGAAAGCACCTGTGCACAAACCAAGAATGGTCCCAGGCCTGTAATTATAAAGGTGGACAATTTAATATTACTGCCGAAGAAACAGCAGAAACTATGTCCTGCAATACAGCGGATGAATGCAGTGGGGCTGCCTGTAATACTGGAGCCAGTTCAGGTTGTGTTACCCAAGAAGGAGCTTATGATATGATTGGTAATGTTTGGGAATGGGTGGATAAAGTGGTTACGGCTGACCCGACTAATGGTTTGGGCAGTAACTATGTTACCGGATATGATTTCGCTACGGGTTTGCCCATATCAGTAGGAGCTTCTAGTAATGCTTATGGCAATGATTATTACTATGCTTATGATGGCGCAGGAGCGGCTCGCGCCGCTATCCGCGGCGGCGGTTGGACCTATGGCGCGAACGATGGTTGCTTCTACCTGACTCTGAGCGATGCTCCGTCCAACGCGGACACGCGCCTTGGTTTCCGTTGCTGTCGCTGAAGGGGTTTAAATTTAATCTAAAATCTAATTTCTGAAAATCTAAAACTAAAAACATCAAATGTTATATGATTTACACCTATTTCAAAAAGTATATGATTTCCTTTTATGGATAAAACCCACTGTTCAGAGATTTACTAAAGTTCATAAATATAGCTTAGGTATTCAATTAGAAAATGAAGTAATAGAACTTTTAAAACAAATTGTTAGAGCTAATTTTCAAAAAGGCAACAAAAGAGAACTTATCGAAGAATGTTTTGTTCATTACGAAATTATTAAAGTTTTAATAAGATTAGGTAGAGAGTTCAATCTTTTAAATAAGAGTCAATACGAATTTGTGGCAAAAGAATTAGTTGAAATAGGAAAATTATTGGGTGGTTGGTACAAAAGATTTTCTTAATTTGCTATCTACTTTTAGTAGGTAGAGGGATAAAATCAAAATCGCGCCGCTATCCGCGGCGGCAATTGGAACAATGGCGCGAACGATGGTTGCTTCAACCTGAATCTGAACAATGCTCCGTCCAACACGAACACGAACATTGGTTTCCGTTGCTGTCGCTTCAGTGATTCATTAAATAATTGGCCAGAATTCTTATCTTAATTGAGATGAGAAGCGTGCCGTTAAACCCCAGATTTTATTCCTTCTTAAGTAAGTTAAAGGTTGAAAAGGAAAATATTAAGCCTGTATCCCGAGGAAGTAGGAGTAGGAAAGGAAACTTCTTCCTCGGGTTAATAGGCTTTACTCCGTTAGATAAAAAAGATAAATGAAAAGCTATAAAAATTTGTTTGACAAAATTTGTTCTTTCCAAAATTTACATTTAGCTTATTTGAAAGCCAGAAAATGTAAAAGATACAGAGATGAGATTCTGGGATTCAGTTTCAATTTAGAAGAGAATTTACTGAAATTACGGGAAGAATTACTAAGTCAAACTTATCAACACGGCGGTTATCGAGAATTTATCGTCTGCGATGCAAAAAAGCGCCATATAAAAGCAGCCCCTTTTAGAGACAGAGTAATCCATCACGCTTTGTGCAATTTTATTGAACCGGTTTTTGACAAAGGATTTATTTTTGACAATTACGCCTGTCGGGAAGAAAAAGGGACACACAGAGCCATAAGAAGGTTGGAGCAGCTTATAAAATCAGCTAATACCGTTTTAAGAGAGAGAGAGAGAGAGAGAGAGAGAGAGAGAGAGAGTAAATTCGCTTGGCGAATTTACTGCTTAAAATGTGATATTTCAAAATATTTTGATAGTATAAACCACAAGATTCTTTTAGACATTATAAAGAGGAAAATCACCGACAGGGAAGTCATTTGGCTGATTGAAGAAATTCTAAATTCAAGCGAAGAAAAGTCAAACACGGGGATTCCCATCGGTAATTTAACCAGCCAGCTCTTTGCCAATGTTTACCTGAACGAATTAGACCAGTTTGTAAAGCACAAATTAAGAGTAAAATATTACATTCGTTATATGGATGATTTCCTAATTTTAGATTTTGACAAGAGAGAATTGCATGAGATTAAAAGAGAAATAGGCGAATTTCTGGGAGATAGATTGAAATTAGAATTACATCCAAAGAAAGCCAATGTTTTTCCTACTGAGAAAGGAATTGATTTTCTCGGCTATCAAATTTTCGAAAACTATAAATTCTTAAGAAAAAGCACCGTTAAAAGATTTATAAGGAGAACGAAAACTTATCAGAGAAAATTAAAAATGGACTTAATAAGCCAGGAAAAATTTAATCAATCCCTCCAATCTTGGTTAGTCTATGCCCGCTTTGGAAATTCCTATCAATTAAGAAAAAACCTATCAAGAAAATTAAAGGTCAATTTAATAAAATAAATTATTTAATTTAAACTATGTTTCAAAAAATTATTAATTTTTTTAAATATCATAATGCTTTTGCCATTGGCATCAGTTTAGTTTTAGTTTTAACTTTTTCTGCGATGGCGTCGGAGGATGTTAGAAATGCCGTGATTGGCGAAAAGATTGTTACAGAGCAAGGCGTAGATAACTCCCAACTCCTACCTGTTGATTTAGATAATTTTGATGTAGATTTAAAAATTGACAATGTTTTAGAAGATGAAGAAAATTATTACATTGATTATAGTTTTAATACAATAGCGGTCAGGGATAATGTCTGGCAGCCAGTTGTTAAAGCAGAAAAATTTACCGTGAATAAAAATGCCTTGGGAAATAGGGACTTGGGAATTTATTTAGCCGAGGAATTAGGAGAAGTAGCTCAAGCTGAAATTACTTATTTGAAAAAAGCTCAAAAAACTGAAAGAGAAAGGGGACTAACTCAGATTGTTAGAACTACGGATTATACCGGACTAATTGGTTTAACCCTTGATTTAAAAAACAAAGTTCTACCTGGCTATGAACCGGTTATTAAGCCACCAGCAATTGAGATTGCTCAGATTACTCAACCTTTAATTATTGAAGAGCCTCCTATTATTGAAAAACCGGTTGTTGAAGAACTTGTTTGCCAGCCATCAGAAGAAATCTGCGATGGTGCGGATAACAATTGTGATGGTCAAATAGACGAAGGCGGCGTTTGCCCCAAAGAAGAGCCTTTGGCTCCCTCCGGGGCAGGTGAAGCAGCACCGGTAGCTGAACCTATTTGCGATGTAGACCATTTAGATTTGTGTACTACTCAAGAGTTATGTGAAGGAGTTAGTTTATATTGGTACAATGAAATTTGCAACTTAGAGCCAGAAACTCCTGCCTGCCAGCCAACAGGGGAGGTTTGTGACGGCATAGACAATGACTGTGATGAATTAATTGATGAAGATTTAGGCCAAGCTACTTGCGGAGTGGGGGCTTGTGCAGTAACCATAGATAATTGTATAGGTGGTCAATCCCAAACTTGTACTCCCGGAACTCCCACTGAGGAAATCTGCGACCAGATAGACAATAATTGTGATGGCCAAATTGATGAAGGAAGTGTCTGTGTAGAACCTCCAACCGAATAACCGAAAATAGGTGCAAAAATAAGTGTCAACTCTGTTTTTCTTTAACAACTTTTATAGAATATGGAAATTCGTATTTTCGATAAATCTTTAGAGAAATTTATTAAGAATCTGCAAAAGCCAACAATTGCTAAACTTTTGCGAACAACTAATTTACTTGAGAAATTTGGTCAGAAATTAGGGCCGGCCCCATACGAAGAAAATTTCAACTCGCCCTTTTGAGCTTAGAATTTCTGGTAAACAGGAAGTCAGAATTTTTTACAGTTTTTATAAATCGCGGATTTTTCTTATACACGGCTTTGTTAAAAAATCACAAAAAATCCCTCAGAGAGAAGTTAGGACGGCTTTCCAAAAATTAAGACTACTTGACAAGGTATAACATATACGTTATATAGAAGTTAGTGCGTATGAAAAAGAAAACTTACAAACAACTAAAAAAGGAGTTATTAAAAGATAAAAAAACTAAACAGCTCTATGAGAAATTGGGGCCAGAGTTCGCGGTGATTGAAATGATTATTAAAAAAAGGATTGAGAAGGGGTTGAGTCAAAAAGAACTTGCCAGAAAAATCGGCACCAAACAATCGGCTGTTTCCCGGCTGGAATCGGGAACTTACAATCCCAGCCTTTCTTTTCTGCAGAAAGTAAGTGAAGCCTTAGATGTGAAATTAAAAATTTCTTTGGCAGCGAGATAAAAAAGTGAGGTCTATTTTATTTGATTGACATTACTTCCAAAAAGATTAAAATTAAAGTGTATGACTAATTCTTCAAAAACAATAACCTTATCGAAAGCCCTAATTCAAAGGAAAAAGGGAATAGCGATTTTACCTTTGGAAGAATACGAAAGAATCAAAGAAGATTTAGAAATGCTTCAATCAAAGAGATTGGCAAAAGAAATTGAGAAGGCAAGAAAAGAAGTAAAATCTGGGAACGTAATAAGATTAGAAGAATTGGAAAGGAAATTAAATTTATAGATTCTCTGTTATGAGATTAATTTTTACGAGGATAGCTTTTCATCAATTTCAAAAATTAAACCGCCCTGCTTAGAAAAGAATTGATGAAAAGCTACGTTTTTATTTATCTCAGCAAAATCCTCTGAAATTTGCCGAACCTTTAAGAGACCCTAAATTCGGAGATTGGAGGTTTCGAATCGGAGATTATAGAGTCCTTTTTGATGTTGAAGATAATAAAATTGTTGTTTTAAAAGTAGAGCATCGAAAAAACATTTATAAATAATTCGCAAAAAATATGAAACTTCCAATAAAAATTAATTCAAATAATAATCTTCCTAAAAAAACTTCTCTGAGACAAAAGAGGTCTTCTGTTAAAACCGAGCCCATTCGACTGGCTCAGGGCAAGGAAACTCCAGATACTAAAATCCAGATTCTCAAGAAGGTTAAGCTCTGGGATAAAATTGCCAAGGTTAGTATCTATCTTTTAGTATTTCTAACGCCTCTATTTTTTCTTCCTTGGACTCTTAACGTTCTTGATTTTAACAAGCAGGCCTTGATGGGGATTTTAGTAATTTTAGCCCTTTTTGCCTGGATTTTGAAAATTTTGGTTTCTGGCAAATTTGAATTTAATCTAAGCTGGCTTTCTCTTCCGATAGTAATAATGCTGGTGGTTTATGGGATTTCAACCCTTTTTTCTTTTTGGCCTTATGGAAGTTTTTGGGGCTGGCCGCTTAATGTTAGCGCCGGATTTTTGACCCTACTTTATTTCGTATTTTTGTATTTTTTAATCGCCAATGTTTTTACAAAAAAGCAAGAGATTTTTCGGCTTTTTCTTACTTTAGTTAGTTCAGGATTTTTAGCAGCAGTCTTTGGCGGGCTTCAACTCTTTAGTAAATTTATCTTACCATGGGATTTTACCAGAATTATCTCTTTTAACACCATCGGAACAGTAAATTCGCTGGCCATATTTTTAGCTATTTTGCTTCCTTTGACAATTATCTTACAGCTTATTGCGAAAAAGTGGATGCGGATGATGTTAGCGATTTTTGCCTTGGTAATGTTAGTTAGTTTAGTTTTGGTTAATTTTTGGGCGGCCTGGTTGGTTTTAATCGCGGGGGCAGCAATACTTTTTATTTTTCAGATGCTTAACATTAAGGCTATTCATGGTGGCGGGATTCAGCTCTCAATAGCTCTTTTAATTATTGCTTTGTTTTTCGTTATTTTTAGGATTTCTTTGCCCGGCCTTCCCCAAACTCCATTTGAAGTTTCCCCAAGCCAGAGAGCAGAAATCAGTATTGCCGCAAACACTCTATCTAAATCTCCTATTTTGGGTACGGGACCGGGAAGTTTTGTCTATAATTTCTCAAAATTTAAATCAAAAGACCTGAACCAGACAATTTTTTGGAATGTCAGGTTTGTATCAGGTGCTTCAGAAATTCTTGATAAATTAATCACCACCGGAATTCTGGGAGTTCTTTCTTTAATTTCTATTTTTGGAATGTTTTTCTGGCTGGGTTTTAGATATTTAAGAGAAAAAGCCAGAGATATAATAGATGGAGCACCTTTCCTGTTTGGGCTGGGAATTTTTTCGTCTTTTGGCGGAATAGTCTTGAGCCAATTTCTCTATCCTGCTAATTTTTCTTTAGCTTTAGTTTTTTGGATATTGCTGGCAGGATTTACAGCGCTTGATAAAAGAAAAATTAAATCTTGGGAGATTAGCCCTGGTTCTTCTCTGGTGGTAGGATTATCTTTTTGCTTAGTTTTGGTTTTAATTTTTGGCATTGGACTTCTTTTCCTTGGAACCCAAAAATATATGTCCGAAATAAAGTATTTTCAGGGATTGAGAGATTGGCAAGCGGGCCAAACAGAGCAGGCGATTTCACGTCTAAAAGCAGCAATTAATTTAAATCCAAGCTTAGACGTCTATTGGCGAGATATCTCCCAGCTTTATTTAGTAAGATTAGACGAAGTTTTGCAGAGGGCTGACTTAAAGGAGATGACTTCCGAGGACCAAATTCTTATGACTGGAGCTATAGATTCGGCAAAAGAGGCAACCAGATTAAATGAAGTTAATGTCGCTAATTGGAATGTCAGAGGATTCATTTATCGGAATATGATGGGAATAGTTGAAGGCGCCGGGGACTGGGCCCTGAATTCCTATCAGAAGGCAGGGGAATTGGAGCCTACAAATCCTTATATATTTACTGAAATTGGCAGAATTTATATTTCAAAATTTGATTTAGGTGAAGGAGAGAGGCAAGAAAATTTAAGATTAGCTTTAGAAAGTTTTGAGCGGTCCCTTCAGCTTAAAGAGGATTATGCTCCAGCCCATTTCCAGATTGCGATGATTTATGTTAGAGAGGGAAAAACTAAGGAGGCAATAGATAAAATTGAGACAATCAAAGAGGTAGCACCGCTTGATGCAGGTCTCGCCTTTCAATTAGGTGTTATTTATTACAATGATAATCAGTTTGACAAGGCGAAAGGAGAATTTCAAAGAGCGATAAGATTAGATGGAAATTATTCCAATGCCCGTTATTTTCTGGGATTGATTTATGACCGGGAGGAAAATAAAAAGGGAGCAATTTTGCAATTTGAAAGGATTGAAAAATTAAACCCCGAAAATTCAGAAGTTAAAAAGATTTTGGCTAATTTAAGAGCTGGAAAGCCGGCTTTAGAAGGGATTGAGCCAAGCCAGCCCCCAATTGAAGAAGCGCCCCCAGAAAGATTAGAGAAGTAATTTTTATCCTGAATTTTTACCCTATTGATTTACGAAATCAATAGATTGAGCGGAGCTTGACTTTTTTGGACAAAGGGAATAAAATAAATTGATTATTAATTTCATTACTTGATTTCTCTTAGTTAAAAAATTAAATAAAAGACATGACCCTAAAAAACAGGAGCTTAGGGTATTTTTAAATTTTGCTTTATGGAGGAAATAAAAACAAAAAGTTTCTCAAAATCAAAAGTTTCTTTAGATTTACCTTTTTTATTTACTCTCCAAAAAGAAAGCTGGGAAAGATTTTGGACAGAAGGTTTAAAAGAACTTTTTTCTGAAATTTCTCCAATCAGGGACTATACCAAAAAAGAGTTAGAGCTTTGGTTTTTAGATTATAAATTAGATACGCCTAAATATAAAACTGATTTTGAGGCAAAACAGAACAATGATTCCTATGAAGCTGCCTTGAGGGCGGTAGTGAAATTAGTCAATCTTAAGACCGGAGAAATTAAAGAGCAAGAGGTTTTTTTAACTGATTTCCCCTTAATGACTGAAAGGGGAACTTTTGTTGTTAACGGAGTGGAAAGGGTGGTAATTTCCCAACTTATTCGTTCTCCCGGAGTCTTTTTTAATAGCCAGTCTCTGCAGGGTAAAGATTGCTTTGGAGCAAAAATTATTCCCAATCGAGGGTCCTGGTTGGAATTTGAGTCAGACCCCTCTGGTTTTATTGGAGTAAAAATTGACAGAAAAAGAAAGGCTCCAGCTACCACCTTATTAAGAGCTTTTGACAAGGATAAAGATAAAAATGAAGCGATAAAAGAATTGTTCCGAGATGTAGACACTGGGGAGGTTAAATACATTGAGGAAACTTTAAAGAAAGATTTAACTCATAATCAAGATGAGGCCTTGGTTGAGGTTTATCAAAGATTAAGGCCCGGCGATGTAGCTACTCCTGATACAGCTCGGGAACTAATTGAGAACATGTTTTTTAACTTTGGAAGATATGATTTGTCAAAAGTGGGAAGGTGGCGAATGAGACAGAAATTACCGGCACTCCGCGGCGAGGAAAAAATTAGGGTGCAAGATAGAGTTCTGAAACCAGAGGATGTGGTGGCGGTTATTCGAGAGATAATCCGTCTTAATAACGATCCAAATGGAAAGCCAGACCAGATTGACCATTTAGGGAATAGAAGAGTAAGAACTTTAGATGAGCTCTTACAAAACAGGATAAGGGTAGGGTTAATGCGCATGGAAAGGAATATTAAAGACCGGATGTCAACTTTAGATATTTATACCTTAACTCCGGTTCAACTCATTAACCCCCGTCCGGTTATGGCCATAGTCAAGGAATTTTTCACCTCCTCCCAGATGTCCCAATTTATGGATAATGAAAATCCTCTGGCTGAGTTAGAGCATAAAAGAAGGTTGTCGGCAACCGGGCCAGGAGGTCTGACCCGGGAAAGAGCTGGATTTGAGGTAAGGGATGTTCAGCCCTCTCATTACGGAAGAATCTGCCCTATCCAAACTCCAGAAGGACCAAATATCGGATTGGTTGGTCATTTAGCTTCTTTCGCCAGAATTAATCCCTACGGTTTTATCGAGACTCCTTATTTTAAAGTAAAAAAAGGTAAGGTGACCTCAGAAATTCATTATCTTAATGCCTATGAAGAAGAGAAATATAATATTGCATCGGGAGCTGTGCCAATAGATGAAAAAGGCAATATCTTGCCTCAAAAAGTTGAGGCAAGAATAAAAACTGAACCAGGGCTGGCAGATAGAGAGAAAATTGACTTTATTGACGTTTCTTCTGAGCAATCTATTTCAATTGGAGCATCTTGCATCCCTTTTCTACAAAACAATGATGCCAACCGAGCCTTGATGGGATCAAATATGCAAAGACAGGCAGTCCCCTTAATAAAAGCAGAACCTTCTTTAGTTTGTACTGGAAAGGAGGAAAGAATAGCCAGAGACTCTGGCCAGGGAGTGATTGCCGAAGAAGACGGAGTAGTACTTGAAGTAGACGCTGACCATATTGAAGTCAAAAGTCAAAGATCCAAACTCAAAAGTTATCCTTTGAGAACTTTTATTAGAACTAACCAATATACTTGTTTTCACCAAAAACCGGTAGTGAAAAAGGGTCAAAAGATTAAAAAAGGAGATTTTTTGGCTGATGGAGGAGCAATGTCTCGGGGATATCTGGCTTTAGGGCAAAATATTTTAGTGGCCTTTCTTCCCTGGCGGGGAGGGAATTTTGAAGATGCGATTTTAATTTCAGAGAGATTGGTAAAAGATGATGCCTATACTTCAATTCATATTGAGAGCTTTAGCTGCGACGTTAGAGAGACAAAATTGGGGCCAGAAATCACTACCTCTGACATTCCTAATGTTTCAGAAGAGAAATTAAAAGATTTAGACGAGGAGGGAATTGTCAGGATTGGAGCAGAAGTTGGCCCCAATGCTATTTTAGTTGGGAAAATTTCACCAAAAGGAGAGGCAGATTTAACCGCTGAAGAAAGGTTATTAAGGGCAATTTTTGGAGAAAAAGCCAGAGAAGTAAAGGACACCTCCTTAAGTATGGAACATGGAAAGAGGGGCAGAGTCGTAGGGATAAAGGTTTTTTCCAGAGAGGCAGGTTATAAATTAGAGCCAGGAGTTATAAAAAGGATTGAGGTAGGGGTGGCCGAGATTCGGAAAATTCAATCAGGTGATAAGTTATCCGGTCGCCACGGAAACAAAGGAGTAGTTTCTAAGGTTCTACCGACTGAAGAGATGCCGTTTATGGAAGATGGAACTCCGATTGATATAATTTTAAATCCCTTGGGCGTTGTTTCGAGGATGAATATCGGCCAGATTTTAGAGACTCACCTGTCTTTTGCAGCCAAAAAATTGGGCTATATTGCCATTTCCCCGGCTTTGGCAGGGGCTAATGAAAAAGACATAAAAGAAGAACTGAAATTAGCCGGTCTTCCCGAAGATGGAAAGGTTAGATTATTTGACGGAAGAACAGGCCTTCCTTTTCCTGGAAAAATTACCATAGGTTATATCTATATGATGAAATTGATCCATATGGTTAAAGATAAAATCCATATGCGCTCCATAGGTCCTTATTCTTTGATTACCCAACAGCCCTTAGGAGGAAAAGCCCAATTTGGCGGTCAGCGATTTGGCGAAATGGAAGTCTGGGCATTAGAAGGTTATGGTGCAGCTCATACTCTTCAGGAAATGCTGACTATAAAATCTGACGATGTTATGGGGAGAGCAGCTACCTACGAAGCAATATTAAAGGGAGAACCAATCAGAAGCCCCAATATTCCAGCTTCCTTTAATTTATTGGTTAATGAGTTGAAGGCAATGGGATTATCAATAGAAGTAAAAGAAAAGAAAAAAGAGGAAACAAAATAATATCTATTAATTTTATGAGAGTAGCAGATTTAGAATCAATTAGAATAAAATTAGCCTCACCAGAGGAGATTTTGGGCTGGTCGCATGGGGAAGTAACCAAACCTGAAACCATTAATTATAGGACTCAAAAGTCAGAGAAGGACGGACTTTTTTGTCAAAAAATTTTTGGGCCGGAAAAAGATTACGAATGTTATTGCGGGAAGTACAAAAAAATTCGTTACAAAGGAGTAATTTGTGACAGATGTGGAGTGGAAGTAACAAAATCTTCAGTCAGACGAGAACGGATGGGTCATATTAAATTGGCGACTCCTTGTTCTCATGTCTGGTTTTTAAGAGGGGTTCCTTCCCGAATGGGAATGATTTTGGATATTCCAGCTCATCAATTGGAAGGAGTAATTTATTTCGCCTCCTATATTATAACTAGTGTTTCAGAGGAAGCTAAGAAAAAAGTTCTGGGGAAAATCGAGACAGAATACAAGATGAAAGCCAGAAATCTTAAAAACAAGAAGAACAAGAAGGACCAGAAGAGCCAGAAAAACCCTAAAGCTATAAAAGGTTCTGGGACTACTAAGGTTTCTATGACTGAATTAAAGACGGCAAGAGATAGAGCAAGAGAAGAAGTGCTTTCCTTAAAGCCTATGAAAGTCTTATCTGAAATTGAATTTCATGAGTTTTCCTTTAAATATGGAGAGTGTTTTAAAGCCGGTACCGGGTCAGAAACCCTGAGGAAAATTTTTGAGAAAATTGACCTTAAAAAAAAGATTAATAAATTGAAAGATGAATTAAAGAAAACCACTTCCCTGACTAGAAGAAAAGTTTTAAGAAGATTAAAAATTTTTCAAGGAATGGAAAGGACCGGCCTCCGACCAGAATGGATGTTCCTGACGGTTTTGCCGGTATTGCCCCCGGATTTAAGACCAATGGTTCAACTTGATGGCGGAAGATACGCCTCCTCTGACTTAAATGACCTTTATAGGAGGGTAATTAATCGAAATAATCGGCTTCGCTACCTTCTGGAAATTGATGCCCCGGAAGTCATTGTCAGAAATGAAAAAAGAATGCTCCAGGAAGCAGTGGATGCTTTAATTGATAATGGAATGAGAAAAGGAACAATAACCCAGGCTACTACCGGCGGCAGAAGACTTTTGAAATCTTTGACTGATATGCTCAAGGGAAAGCAGGGCAGGTTTAGACAGAATCTTTTAGGGAAGAGAGTTGATTATTCTGGAAGGTCAGTAATTGTCATTGGCCCTAAGTTGAAACTTGATCAGTGCGGACTTCCTAAAAAGATGGCTTTGGAGCTCTTCAAACCCTTTATTATTAAGAAAATTTTGGATAAAGAACTTGCCTATAATGTTAGGGGAGCTACAAGGTTGATTGAAACAGAAACAGATGAAGTCTGGGCGGCTTTAGAAGAGGTAGTCAAAGATAAATTTGTATTATTGAATCGGGCTCCGACTTTGCACAGATTGGGAATTCAGGCCTTTAGGCCAGTTTTAATTGAGGGAGAATCAATTAGAGTTCATCCAATGGTTTGCGAGGCTTTTAATGCCGATTTTGACGGGGACCAAATGGCAGTTCATCTTCCTTTGTCAGATGAGACTCAGAAGGAAGCGGAACAAATAATGTTATCTACTCTCAATCTATTGAAACCAGCTACTGGTGTTTCAATTGTCACTCCTACCCAGGATATTATTTTAGGATGCTATTGGCTAACAAAAATTGTTGAGGGATTAAAAGGCGAGGGTAAAATTTTTGGTTCTCCAGAGGAGGCGGAACTCGCCTATGAGTTTGGCCAAATCAATATAAAAGCCAGGATAAAAGTCAGAATGCCGAATGTAGTCAAAGAGGATAAATCCTCTTCTTCACCCTTCGCTGCAGCTCGGGTAGTTGATGGTTCAAAGTTTATAGAGACGTCTGTAGGAAGAATTTTATTCAACGAAACTTTACCGGAAAATCTTCCTTTTCAAAATAAAGCTATGAATTCTAAAAAATTAGAGACACTCTTAAGAGAAATTATTGAAAAATATGGGCAGGAGACGTCTTGGAAAACTCTGGATAAAATTAAAGATTTAGGTTTTGAGGCAGCTACTATTTCCGGAATATCCTGGGGGATGGACGATTTAATTGTTCCTCCCTTAAAGAAGAAAATTATCAAAGAAGCTGAAAAAGAGGTAGAGCAGATTAATAACTATTACAAAACTGGTCTTTTTTCCAAAGAAGAAGAAACCAATAAAGTTATTGAGGTTTGGCTGAAGGCAAAATCGGAAATTGAAAAATTGGTGCCTCAAACTTTACCAAAAACAGGTTCGGTCTTCCAAATTGTAGATTCCGGGGCCCGAGGCTCTTGGGGGCAGCCAGTTCAGATGGCAGGAATGAAAGGTTTGGTTACTAATCCAGCCGGACAAATTATTGAGCTTCCGGTTAAAAGTTCTTTTAAAGAAGGATTTGATGTCTTGGAATACTTTATTTCTACCCACGGGGCAAGAAAAGGAACAGCAGATACCGCTTTAAGAACTTCCACTGCAGGTTACCTTACCAGGCGGCTTGTCGATGTTTCTCATGAAGTGGTGATTGGAGAGGAAGATTGCGGGGACCAGACAGGAATTGAAATACTTAGACAAGATGCCGAAGATATTGGTCAAAATTTTCTTTTTAAGATTTTGGGAAGAATATCATTAGAGAATGTAAGATTTAAGGTGGAGGTTCCTGCAGGGAAAAGGGCAACCTTTAAGACCATTGTTAAAAAAGGAGAGATTATTGATTGGAAGAAGGCTGAACAAATAGTAGAAGCGGGAATTGAGAAAGTCAGAGTGCGTTCTCCAATAAGCTGCAAATCCGTCAGGGGGATTTGTCAAAAATGTTATGGTTGGGATCTTGGGGTAAATCAATTGGTTAAATTAGGGGAAGCTGTGGGAATTGTAGCTGCCCAGGCTATTGGAGAACCAGGTACTCAGTTGACCATGAGAACTTTTCATACTGGAGGAGTGGCAGGTGGGGGAGATATAACTTTTGGTCTTCCCAGGGTTCAGGAGGTTTTTGAAGCCAGGAGACCTGGAGGAAAGGCCCAAATTTCCCACCTTGGAGGAAAAGTATTAAAGATAACCCCGGAGAGAGTTATAAAAATCAAAAGTAATAATCCGGGGGAAGCTGCTAAAAAAGCTGAAATTGTTGAGTATCAAATACCGCCGAAAATGGCTATCTGGGTGAAACCTGGTCAGGATATCAAAGCGGGTCAGCAACTTTGTGAAGGAAGTTTAGATTTAAAAGAGTTATTTAAAATAGGCGGGACTAAAGAAACCCAGCATTATGTTATTAATGAGATTCAAAAAATTTATGTTTCTCAAGGAGCAACCATTCATGATAAACATATCGAGGTAATAGTTCGGCAGATGTTCTCGAGGGTAAAAATTAAAGATGCTGGTCAGAGTATTTTTACTCCCGGCGAGATTATTGAGAGGGCAAAATTTTTAGAAATAAATTCTGCCTTGAAAAAAGAAGGAAAAAAACCGGCGACCTCGGTTCCCATTTTGCTTGGAATATCTCGGGTATCTTTAACTACCGATTCCTTTTTATCGGCTGCTTCTTTTCAGGAAACTTCAAGAGTTTTGATTAGAGCTGCAATCGAAGGAAAAGAAGATAAACTCCGTGGGTTAAAAGAAAATGTTATTATTGGTAAACTTATACCAGCTGGGACGGGTTTTAAGAAGTTTAAGAAATAGCCAGAAACGATATAATAAAAGAAGATGGCTAAAAAGAAAAATCAAAAAAAGAATAGAAGAATCTTTGGAAAAACAAGGAATCCAGGATACCTTTCCGCTTTGTCCGGCAAAACCAAAAGATGGATTTGGGGAATTTTATTTTTATTAGTGGCAATAATTCTGATATTTTCTTTTGCGGATAAAGCCGGGATAGCCGGGAAAGCTCTAATGAAAGGACTTACTTTTTTAATAGGAAAGACAGTTTTTATAATTCCTTTAATTTTTGCAATAGCTAGTGGAATATTTTTAACCACAAAATACAAAAAATTTTTATTGCCAGCAACTTTAGCAATTCTGCTTTTGATTTTGGGAATTTCTGGAATTTTGGGGAGCCTAAATTCGGACCAAAAACTTGCCCCAGTTAAACCTGGAATAGGAGAGGGAGAGGGGGGGTGGATAGGTTATATTTTTAGCTTATCCTTGATTAAATTATTTGGTTTTTGGGTAACTCAAATTATATCTGGAGTTCTAATTATTATCGGGGGTTTAATTTTCTGGCAATTTTTAAAACAAGCTATGCCTTCAAAAACTGAAGCCGAAATCTTGGAAAAGGAAACTTCTGAACCTTCTTTTATTAAAAGAATTTTTAGGCCAAAATTTAGGGTAAAAGAAATCCCGCCCCTATCTCCCAAAGAGAGGGAAAAAGCTGAAGCACAACCTGGCTTTCCGGAGTCAAAAACTAAAGTACCGGAACCTGCTGCAATTTCTAGCCCGGAAGGTTATCATTTCCCGCCTTTGGATTTACTTGAGTCAGATACCGGGCAACCTTCCAGCGGTGATATCAAAGTAAATTCGGCAATCATTAAAAAAACTTTACAAAATTTTGATATTCCAGTAGAGATGTCCAAGGTAAATATTGGCCCCACTGTTACTCAATATACCTTAAAGCCAGCTGAAGGAGTAAAATTATCAAAAATTACCGCTTTAAGTAATAATCTTTCCTTAGCCCTGGCCGCTCATCCCATTAGAATTGAAGCTCCTATTCCTGGCAAACCCTTAGTGGGAATTGAGATTCCAAACAAAATCCGAACGAGGGTGAGACTGAGAAATCTTTTTTCTCTTCCTGAATTTCAAAATCATCCTTCGAATTTAGCCATTACCTTAGGAAAAGATGTAACCGGGAAGGCTGTTTTTACAGATTTAGGAAAGATGCCTCATCTTTTAGTTGCCGGGGCTACGGGTACTGGAAAGACAATTTATTTAAACTCTTTAATTTTGAGTCTTCTTTATCGAAATGGGCCGGAGATTTTAAGATTTATTTTAATTGACCCCAAAAGAGTGGAATTTCCAGTCTATCAAGATTTCCCCCACCTTTTAACCCCGGTAATTTATAATGCCCAAAAAACAATAAATGTATTAAAATGGTTGACCTTAGAGATGGAAAGAAGGTTTGAAATTTTGGCCGAGACAAAAACTCGAAATATCACTCTCTATAATGAAGCAGTTTTAAAAAAGGGCGACCATTTAATGCCTTATATTGTTTTAATTATTGACGAGTTAGCTGATTTAATGGCTGCCAGAGGTAAAGAAATTGAAGCTGGAATTGTTAGGTTAGCCCAGATGGCCAGAGCGGTTGGCATCCATCTGGTAGTTGCTACTCAGCGACCCTCGGTTGAGGTAATTACCGGTTTAATTAAAGCTAACATAACTTCAAGGATTGCCTTTCAGGTCGCTTCTCAAGTTGATTCAAGGACAATTTTAGATATGGCTGGAGCAGAAAAACTTTTGGGGGTAGGAGACCTTTTGTATCTTTCAGCTGAATCGGCTAAACCCAAAAGAATGCAGGGAGCTTATGTTTCAGAAAAAGAGCTAAAAAGGGTAATGGAATTTTTCAAGAAAAAAGGCATGCCTCCTATTTTTAAAAATGAACTTGAAGAAAATTTGAAAGAAGAGTTAGAAAAAAGAGAAATGGATGAAACGGGAGAAAGAGCTGAAACCTTTTTTAAGGGAGAAGATCCTCTTTATGAAGAGGCCAAAAAATTAGTGATTCGCTCAAGAAAAGCCTCAGCTTCTTTACTTCAAAGATATCTCCGGATTGGCTATGCCAGGGCGGCAAGACTTATTGACATGCTCCAAGAAAGGGGAGTGGTTGGGCCAGGAGAAGGAGCTAAAGCCCGCCAGGTTTATATAAAAGAAGAAGGAGGGACTGAAGAAGAGGAGGAGTCAGATGGCTGGAAAAAAGTTTAAAGTTGTGATAATCTAAAATTATGGCAAAACAAAAAAAACAAGATACTAAGAAAAAGGATTTGGCAGAGGCGGTTGAGGAAATCAAACAGCGGTTTGGTGAAGGAGCGATTATGAAACTAAAAGAGGTAAGACCGGTTGATATTGGTGTTATTCCTACGGGAGCAATTTCTTTAGATTTAGCCTTAGGAGTAGGTGGAATTCCCAGAGGGAGAGTGATTGAAATTTATGGGATTGAATCGACCGGAAAAAGTACTTTAGCTTTGCATGTTTGTTCTGAGGCCCAAAAAAAGGGCGGTGTGGCTGCTTTTATTGATGTTGAGCATGCCTTAGACCCAGATTATGCCAGAAAAATCGGAGTAAACCTTGATGACCTTTTAATTTCCCAACCAGACTCAGGTGAACAAGCTCTCCAGATCGTTGAAACTTTAGTTAGGCCAGGGCTGGTAGATGTCGTTGTTATTGATTCGGTAGCCGCTTTAACTCCAAAAGCCGAGATTGCCGGGGAGATGGGTGAGTTTCAGATAGGACTTCAAGCCCGTCTTATGAGTCAAGCATTGAGAAAGCTTTCCGGGATTGTTGCTAAGACAAAAACAGCTGTTATATTTTTAAATCAAACCAGAATGAAAATTGGGGTTAGGTGGGGGAATCCAGAAACAACCCCTGGGGGATTAGCTTTAAAATTTTATGCCTCGGTAAGAATTAATTTAAAAAGAATAGCTCAGATAAAATACAAGGATGAAATTATTGGCAGCAGGATTAAGGCAAAAATAGTTAAAAATAAGGTGGCCGCTCCTTTTAAAACTACCGAATTTGATATTTATTACAATGAAGGAATTTCCAAATTTGCAGATATTTTAAATACTGGAGTAAAATATGAAATTGTCAAAAAAGCCGGCTCTTGGTTTCAATTTGAAAATACAAAATTAGGCCAGGGGATAGAGGAGGGCAGAACTTTTTTAAAGGAAAATCCGGAAGTAACTAAAAAAATAGTCAAAGAGATAAAAAAAGCGATATAGATGATATAATGAATCAAAACAAAAAAACGACTTTAACCAATAGGCCGTTTTTTTTGTTCAAGATAGCTATTTTGTTGTATATGATAACAATCCCAAATGCCTTGCTCTTTTTATAGCTCTTGCAAGTTTTCTTTGGTGAGTAGAACAAACTCCGGTTCTTTTTTTCGGCCTGATTTTTCCCAGGCCAGAAATAAATCTCCGAAGAACCTCTGTTTCTCTAAAATCGATTTCTTTTATATTTCTCTGGCAAAAATAACATTCCATATTTTTCAGAGGTCCGACCTCTGCGTGAAAAACTCTCAAAAAGGTATGCGTGAGACGTCAATTTCTTCTTTATTTTCTTCGACGATGGGAATTTCTTCTGGCGGAGTTCCTTTTTCTTCAGCCGGAATTACTTTTCCAGCTGCCTTTGGCCCTAACTGCATCCTTTCAGCAATAATTTCTGTTCGATACCGCTTATTACCAGAAGGGTCCTGCCAGGACCTTGTCTGGAGTCGACCTTCAATTAAAACCAATGAACCCTTAGTTAAAAATTGAGAGGCAATTTCGGCTAATTTCCTCCACAAGATTACAGTATGAAATTCAACTTTTTGTTGCTTTTGGCCGCTTGTTTTATCCGTCCAAACTCTGTTAGTGGCTAATCGAAGATTACAAACTGATTGACCAGATGGCGTAGTTTTTGTTTCTGGGTCGGCTGCCAGGCGACCAACGAGAATTACTTTGTTTAAATTCATATTTTATTCGCCTAAAATTTCTTCCAATTTTTTATCTATTTCTTTTAATTCGACCTTTTTTTCTTTTGGTTTGACAATTTTTTTATCTTTGTAAGTTTTAGAAGGCGAAATTTTGAGGGGCTGAGGCATTTTTTTACCTCCTGCTAGGGAGATTTTAGGTTGTGGTTTAGTTAAAATTAGATAACGGAGAATCTGATTTTCTGACCTGAGCCTTTTTTCCAAACTTCCTAATTTTTCAGGAGCCAAATTAAAATTTATGGTAACTACAAAAGCTTCCTCTTCGTTTTTTATTGGATATCCCAATTTTCTTTTAAGAGAATTTCTGCTATCAGTAAAAATTCCATCTTCTCCCTGAATAAGAGATTGTATTTTCTTCTGAAAGGCCTCTCCTTCCTCTTTAGAGAGACCGGGAGTAAGAAGATAAGTGATTTCGTATTGTTTCATATTTTAAATTCTATTATATCGCCGTCTGCAACCAAATAATCTTTTCCAACTGTTCTTAACCAACCCAGCTCCCTTGCTTTGGTCCAAGAATTAGCTTCAATTAATTTTTGCCAGGGGATGACTTCAGCCCGGATAAACTTTTCCTCAAAATCAGAATGAACTTTTGCTCCTGCCTGAGGAGTTGGGGTCTGACGTTTTACGGTCCAGGCGCGAGTTTCTTTTCCTCCAGCTATGGTAAAAAAAGTAATTAAACTAAGGGCATTGTAACAACCCAAAATTAACTGGTCAAGCTGAGATTTTAGTTTGAGTTCTTCTATTTCCGACTCTGACAATTCTGAAATTTCTTCTTCTTCTTTTAAATTCATTACCAAAAACTTATCCTTCAATTTAACGAGGTTCAGCCGTGTCACATTGTTGATGTTTAGAATATAGAAAATGGGTTTTTGAGTTAAAAACTGATATTCTTTAATTTCTAATTTCTCTTCCTCGGTTAAATCAATCTCAGAAATCAGTTTTCCCTGGGATACCCCTTGCTTTATTTTCTCCAAAAACTCTAATTTTTTAGGAACTTTTTTATCTCTCTTTGTATCTTTCTGGACTTTTGAAATTAAATTTTCTAAAGTTTCCAGGTCTTTCATCAAAAGCTCTAGTTTAACAATCCCAATTTCTTTTTCTGGATTAATTTCTCCCAAAACATTCTCAACATTTGGATTTTCAAAAACCCTGATTACTTCTAAAATGGCATCACAGTTTCTAATGTGAGCCAGAAACTGATTTCCTAACCCTTCGCCTTTGTGAGCTCCTTTAACAAGACCGGCAATATCTACAAACTCAATGATAGTAGGGGTAACTTTTTCCGGTTTAATAATTTGAGCAATCTTTTTTAATCTTTCGTCAGGGACAGAAACTGTTCCATAATTCGGATGCAAGGTTGTAAAAGGATAGGCAGCGATATCAACCTTTTTTTTGGTTAGAGCTTTAAATAATGTTGATTTTCCAACATTGGGTAAGCCAACAATAGCTACTGAAAAACTCATATTTTTATGATATAATAAAGCATTATGAAAATCAACCATCGAGTGCCGCTATTGCAGCACGAAGATAAAGATGAGAACGAAGTTCTCATCGCCCCCTCAATTTTTCGCGCCTATGATATTCGCGGAATTTACCCGGAACAGTTGAATGAAACTGTGGCTTGGAGAGTAGCCAGGACAATAGCTGAATTTTACCCTAAGCCCCAAAAATTAGTTGTTGCTTGTGACCCGAGATTAAGTTCGCCGTCTCTTTTGAAAGCAGTAATAAACGCTTTTTTAGAGAGTGGCAAAGAAGTAATAAATATTGGAATAGCTCCAGATCCTTTATTTTACTTTACTATCTTCCACTATAATTACGACGGTGGGATAATGATTTCTGGTTCTCATAATCCAAAAGAATATAATGGAATAACCTTGAACATTAGAAAATCGGCAAAAGGCAAACCAGGAGATATAATTCAAGAAGAATTAGAGAAAATCAAAGAAAGAGTTTTAGAAAAAAGAGAGTTTGAAAGCTCGACAAAAAGGGGGAGTGTTAAAGAATTTGATCCAACTGAGGATTACATTAATTATGTAGCCTCGCGAGTAAAACTTAAAAGGCAATTAAAAATTATTATTGACTCAGCTAATGGTTCCTGCGGTTATCTTCCGGAAAAAGTTTTTAAAAAACTAGGTTGTGAGGTAAAAACTCTTTATGCTGATTTTGATGGTACTTTTCCAAATCATCCGCCAGACCCTTATAAAAAAGAGAATTTAAAAGATATTGAAGAAAAAGTTTTAAAAGAAAAAGCTGATATTGGTTTTGCTTTTGATGCTGATGGCGACAGAGTGGCACCAATTGACAATAAAGGAAGGCAGGTTTTAGGAGATGCTTGTCTTTTAATGTTAGCCCGACATGTCCTGAAAAAGAAAAAAGGTCCGATTGTTCATTGTATGCGGGCTTCAAAAACTCTTTTAGATGAGATGGCAAGAGAAGATGTTAAAACTTATTTTTCTGTTTCTCATCATAGCGCGATTATTAAAAAAATAATTGAAGTGGGTGCTGTTTTTGGAGGTGAAATTACTTATCATTTATTTTTCCCGCTCGATTATTATCTTTATGACGATGCTTTGTTTGCCTCTTTGAAATTAGCCGAGATTACCTCCCAATACGAAAATTTTTCTCAATATATTGATAATTTACCTTCTTATCAGGCCAGTCCAGAAGTGTTTATCGAGTTTCCCGACGAAAAGAAGTTTAAGATTATTGCAAATTTGCAAGAATATTTAAGAAAAAATAGTTATGATTTCATTGATATTGATGGAGCGCGGATTAATTTTCATAATGGCTGGGCCTTAATTAGAGCATCGAACACAGGACCATTTCTTAAATGTCGTTTTGAAGGTGAAACAAGAAAAAACTTACTAGAGATAGAAAAAAAATCATTGGAGATTTTCCAAAAAGCTGGAGTTCCGATAACAAAAAAGATCTATCAGGAATTAGATCTTAAATAATAAATCTTTTTAATTGACTTTTTTAAACTAAGCCCATTTTTTTTCGGACCTCAGCCATAGTAGATTGAGCAATAATCTGGGCTTTTCTGTTTCCTTTATCTAAGATATCTCTGACATAAACTTCTCTTGAGAGAAGTTCTTTTCTTTTTCGGCGAAATGGTTCTAAAGAATTTATTAGAAGCTTAGCCAAAGATTTCTTAAAATCAGCATAACCCTTTCCTTTACTTTTTTTCTCAATTTCTTTAATTGTTTTTTCCGAAAACAGAGAATAAATAATTAAGAGATTAGATATCCCTGGTTTCTTTTTCTGGTCATATTTAATTACCTTTCCAGTGTCAGTGACAGCTGACATTATCTTCTTTTGAATTTCTTCCGGTTCATCAAATAACCCAATACAACCCCGGGAGTCATCGGTTTTTGACATTTTTTTCTTAGGATTTTGCAAACTCATTATTTTTGCTCCGATTTTGGGAAGTAAAACTTTTGGTTCCTTGAAAGTTTGGCCGAAGATTTGATTAAATTTTCTGGCAACGGTTCTAGCTAATTCAACGTGTTGTTCTTGGTCTTTTCCTACTGGAACTAAATCGGTTTGATAAAGCAAAATATCAGCAGCCATTAAAACCGGGTAATTCAAAAGGCCGGCATTGATATATTCTTTGTGTTTTTTGGCCTTTTCTTTAAACTGGGTCATTCTTTGGAGTTCGCCCAAAGGGGTAATTGTTCCTAAAAACCAGGCAAGTTCTGAATGTTCTTTGATTTGGGACTGAACGAAAAAAATACATTTTTCCGGGTTGAGACCAGCAGCTAAATAGATAATAGCTACATCAAGGATATTTTTTTGAAGCTCTTTGGGATTATAAGGCGTAGTGATTCCATGTAAATCAACAATACAAAAAATACATTCATTTTTTTCTTGAAGTTCAAGCCATTGTTTAATAGCTCCCAAATAATTTCCAATATGTAGTTCTCCAGTTGGCCTAATGCCGCTAAATATCCTCATATTTTTTATTAAACTTCTATGACTACAGGTAAAATCATTGGCCTTCTCTGAGTTTTGGAAAAAAGAAATTGGCCGATTTTGTTTCTTATTTCATTTTTGACATAACTCCAATTAACAGCTCCCCCAGAACCAGCTGCTTTATCGACAATACCGATTACCTTTTTTCTTGTTTCTTTGAGTAATTCCTTTGACTCTCTAAGATAAACAAATCCTCTTGATATTATATCAGGAGAACCCTTGACTTTACCAGAGATTCTATCAATTACGGCTACAATTACAAACATTCCATCCTGAGCTAAATTTTGTCTATCTCTTAAAACAACTTCTCCAACATCTCCTATTCCTAAACCATCAACCATAACAAGATTTGAAGGGACGGCTTTTTTCTCTATAAAAATTTCTTTCTGGTTTAAATTAATTATTTTTCCGTTTTCAGCTAAAATAATATTTTTTTCGGGCACACCCATTTTTTGAGCAATTTCAGCGTGAATTACTAACATTGAAAATTGCCCATAAGCAGGAAGAAAAAATTTCGGTTTCATAATGTTTATCATTTTCTTAAGTTCTTCCTGGTGAGCATGTCCGCCGGCGTGAATATCCATCATTTTATAGTGGAAAACCCTTGCTCCTTGTCGATAAAATTCATCTTTTAAAACTTGAACCGTTCTTTCATTGCCAGGAATTGCAGAGGAAGAGAAAATAATTGTATCTCCTCTTTTAAAATGGATAAATTTATGTTCGTTGTTTGCAATTCTCATTAAAACCGCCCGTCCTTCTCCTTGAGCTCCAGTACAAATAACGGTTATTTCTGAATTGGGATAATTAGTAATCTGCTTTGCCTTAATTAAAGTGCCATTTTTTATCTTTAGATATCCTAATTTTCTGGCAATTTCTACATTAGTTTTCATTGAACGTCCTTCTATGCAAACTCTCCTTCCATATTTTTCCGAGAGGGCAATGATTTGCTGAATTCTGTTTAAAAGAGAAGCAAAGGTAGATGCAATAATCCGTCCTTTTGTCTCTTTGAAAATTTCATCTAAGTTTTCTTCAATTGTTTTTTCTGACAAGGAATGTCCGGGCTCTTCAGCATTAGTTGAATCTGAAATTAAAAGCAGAATATCTCTTTTTCCTAACATTTCTAATTTTTTAAAATCAGTTGGTAAGTCATTTACTGGAGTTTGGTCAAATTTGAAATCAGAAGTAATTAAAACATTTCCTACCGGTGTTTTAATGAAAAGGCCAAGATTTCCAGGAATGCTGTGATTTTGTGAAAAAAATTCAATATTAAAAGGACCAATTTTTATTCTATCATTGTTTTTAACAATAGTAATATCCAATCTTGGCAGATTCGGAAATTCCTCCTGTCTTTTTAGGATGATTCCCCGGGTAAGAGCAGAAGTAAAAATAGGAGGATTGCCAATTTTTTCAATTAGATAAGGGATAGCACCAATGTGGTCGTAATGGCCGTGGGTGATAAGCGCTCCCAAGATATTTTTTGTTTTATTCTTTAAATAACTAACATTAGGAATAATACAATCAATTCCCAGCATATCTTCTTCTGGAAAACCAAGGCCCATGTCAATAATCAAAATTTTCCCTTCATATTCAAGGAGCATCATATTACGGCCAACCTCGCCTAATCCACCAAGCGGAATAATGCGGAGGTTGGGCTTTTTTGTTGATTTAATCATAGTGCCGAAGGTGGGATTCGAACCCACAAGGGCTTTCGCCCAACGGCTCCTGGGGCCGCCGCGTTTACCAAATTTCGCCACTTCGGCTTATCATCTACGGGGCTTACTTCCATCTTCTCTTAGTCTTAATATACCAATTTTCTATTTCTGAGAACCTTTTTGAAGGGTTAATGATTATCTCTGCTTTTATTCCCTTAATTTTTTCTGAAACCAAGTAAATATAATCCGGACTGTACAAAAATACTACTGGAGCTTCATTAATTAAGATATTTTGAAATTCTTCCAGATTTTGAGCTCTAATTTCAGGCTCTTGACTCTGACGAGCTTTTTCTAACAATGAATCAGCTTTTTTATTTTCATAGAAAGATAGGTTTAAACCAGGATCTTTCTTTTGCAAAGAGTGCCAGAAGGGGAAAGGGTCAGGGATGGCCCCCAAAACCTCACCAAATAGTAAAGCTGAATAATTTCTTGGCTTAATAATATCTCTTTCAAGAGTTTTGATGTCAAATGTTTTAATTTCGATTTCTACTCCCAAGGATTTCCATTGTTCTTTCAAAAGATTGGCTGTCTCAACTAAAAGGGGTTGGTCGACCGTGACTAAAACTAAGGAGAGTTCTAAGTTTTCTGCCGGAACTTTTTGGCAAAGTTCATTTAATTTGCTGCGGGTAGTTTTGCTGACAACACCGGTTCCTTCTGTGAATCCCCAGGGTTCTAAAATTTCTTTGGCATATTTCTCCTGAAAGCGGATGACTGCCTCTTTGGTTTCTGTTCCAAAAAATCCGGTAATTTTAGCTTGAGGATAAACTTCAGGATATTTTGATAGGCACTCTTGAAGTTCTTCTACCTCTTCACCTCGAGAACCTGATTTAAGGTCGCTTTTAAATTGAAAAATTGTTTCTTTTTTGACAATCTTTTTCCTGATTCCGGTTTCATCTTCAACAAATCCGGCTTCTTGTAAGATTTCTTTAGCTTTCTCTGGATTAAACTCATAGTAAGTGCTGGGGAAGGAAAATCCGTAAATTTCTGGCAAAATCGGAGAATTAACGACTTTTCCTTGTCCCAGAAGGGAAAGCTTAATAATATCCTCTTTGTTAGTGCCGTAATTTAAAGCCTCTCTTATTGTTTTTTCAGCTAAAATTTCTGATTTCTCTGGATTAAAAAATACAGCAAAGTATCTTGGTAAAGAAAAGTGATAATCTTTAAATTTAGTATCTTCAAAGAGTTGATATTTTTTTGGGTTAAAAATTGAAAGCCCTTGAATTTCTTTTCTTTGGGCAGATTCAATTAGTTCTTCTTCGGTATCAAAAAAATGAAAAGAAATTTCCCTAATCTTTGGCTTTTCTCCAAA
This sequence comes from uncultured Candidatus Saccharibacteria bacterium, assembly GCA_964431915.1. Lineage (GTDB taxonomy): Bacteria > Patescibacteriota > Minisyncoccia > Minisyncoccales > CAZKCU01 > CAZKCU01. Next base: position 245,845 of record CAYSLI010000001.1, read on the forward strand.
ATATTTAGGATTGGCACCTAAAGTTAAAGATTTGACATATCCTGATTTATCTTGTTTTAGGATTTTTAACTGATAAGGTCCAGAACCAACAGGTTGAAGATTATAAATTGACAAGGGAAAATTTTGGGCAGGAACATCCTGCCAGATGTGGCTTGGTAAAATTTTTAAAGTCAGATTTTCTAAAAAGGCAGGATAAGGGTTTTTTAATTTGAAGCGGACACTTGTTGTGGAAATTTTCTCAACTTCCACCCCTAACCAATTTACCCTTAAAGAACTTTTATAATCAGGATTTTGAACAGTTTTTATAGTAAAAATTATATCATCAGCAGTTAATTTCTCACCATCTTGCCAAAAAACATTTTCTTTTAAAGAAATTTCAAAAACTTTTCCATTCTCTAAAATTTTACATTCTTTGGCAAGGTCTGGAACAATTTCTCCTTTCTGATTGTATTTCATTAAACCTGAAAAAATGAGCTGGACTAAATCTCTGTCAACGTCAGAATTCTCCCCGTAAATTGGATTAATAAATCTGGGATAACCAATTATACCCTCTTTATAAATTCCGCCAATGGCAGGCTTTATTTCAGTATTTCTAAAATAAAAATTGAGACCGAGAAAAAGGAAAGAGCCGAAAAATAAAGTCAAAAAAATAGCCAACACTATTTTCTCTTTTTTTGTTAAAATAGAGAGAATTTGTTTCCATTTTGCAAAAGAAGGAAAGGCTTTGGGGAACAATTTCCTTTTAAGATTGTTGAAAACCCTCTTTATTTTAAGAAAAAAAGACATTAGAAAATCAAATTTAAAAGAGCTAAGACTACAAAGAGAACTCCAAGCACTATTGTTCCCCAGAAGATTTTTTTTTGAATACCCCGACGGGTAGCATAAAATCCCCCGGATTGCCCGAAGGCAGAACCAAGGGCAGTTCCCCTTTGTTGTAAGAGAATGAAGATAACCAAAAAGACGGCAACTATAATTTGAAGAAAAGGTAAATATCCTTTCATGTTCTTTTTAAGAAAGACCTTTTGGGAATAAATTGAGAGAGGACTAAGTTTAGTCCCCAAAGGATTACAGCTATCCAGAAAAGAGGTAAAAGACCTTGAATAATTAACTCTGCAAAGAAAATATCAACCGCCCAGATTAATCCCATAGAAATAACCAGACTGGAAAGATTAAAAGTAATAATTCTTAGAGGTAAAGTGATTTTATCTAAAATTGGTTTTACAAAAAAATTAAGAAATCCCAAAGAAGCTCCCACAAAAAATAAAGTTTCCATAACCTGACCAAATTGTACCTCTGCTCCCGGGATAACAAATGTAGGACCTCTAAATTCTACCCCGGGAACAAATTTTACAGCCAGAAAGAGACCTAGGATACCGGTAATAATTTGCAATAATAGGCGTAGCATCTTAATTTACGAAGTAAATTGCCCACTGTTCACACACAGTAGTGAGCGAAAGCAAACGGTTCTTAATATAAAAGGATAGCAAACATTTGATTAAAGGTCAACTTTCTTTTTGGCTAAAGCCATAACTTTTATCTGTTTAAACTTATACTTTAAACATTGATACCTTAAACATTGATTTCGGAAGGTGAGAAATTTTATTTTTTGAGATAAATTTAAATTTATTCATCTTCAATTGCAGGTTGAAAATAATTATTTAGTCTAATTTCTTTCGGAATTAATTCTTTAATCTTATCATCTTTAATTAAGATTTCTAATATTTGTCCTTTCATTGTTTTTTCAGAAAAGCCTTGGTCAAAAATGAAATTTCCCAAACTATAAAAAATATAGCCGTTTTTATACTTCTCATTTCTTTGAATTACATGGGGATGGTGGCCGACGATTAAATCTGCTCCGGTCTCAATCGCCATTTTAGAAAAATCAATCTGAAATTGAGTAGGTTCGTTTGAGTATTCTTCACCAGAATGTAAAGAAACAATTAAAATATCAGCTTGAGATTTAGCGTTTTCAATATCTTTTTTAATTTTTTCAAAATTTTTTTCTGAAATCCAAGCAATGCCAGAATTTTTCTCGCCAGCTTTCCAGGTTTCGGGTCCTAAATTAGTATAAGCTAAAAAAGCAATTTTAGTATCCTTGATTTTTTTAATAAGAGGGGAATAAGCCTCTTTTTCTGTAAAACCGGCCCCAATATAATCAATTCCCGTATTATTTAACTTAACTAAGCAATCTTCAAGAGCTTCTCTTGTATAATCAAAGGTGTGATTGTTAGCCAGAGATAAAACATTAAAGCCGGCAAAACTTAAACCCTCAATTGCTTCAGGATTCACTCTAAAAGAATAAATACTGCCAACCTTAATTCCTTTATCAGAAATTACCCCTTCCAAATTTCCAAAAAGGAGATTTGCTTTTTGTAATTCTTTAGCAATTTTCAAGAATGGAAACCTGAAATCTCCGTTTCCTTGTTTTTCGACCATATATTCCACTCCACGGTCAAGCATTATATCGCCAACCAAGATTAGAGTGATTGTTTTTTCCTCGATCAATTCATCTACTCTCGGTTCAGAATAATCTATTGATTTGGGAAATCGATAGGTTTCAATTAAAAGAAATAAACCTAGGGAAATGATAAAGGTAGTTAAAATTAACCAAGGAAAAATCTTTTTCATTATCTTTATTTTACCCCTTCTTGGCCCCGTAGTGAAAATTTGACATGGTTTTCTTTCAGAAAACCAATTATTGCGGAGCCCCATAGAGAAATTTCGAACAATAATATTGATTAGTGGCGAAGCCCATTCGAAATTCTTCTACGGGGTGGAGCGAGTCAAATTTCTACTACGGGGTTGAAAGATTCGGAAATTTAGAGTATAATGGATAACTTCTATGAAAGGCGATTTTATTAAAATTCGAGGCGCCAGGGTGCACAATCTAAAGAACATAAAGGTTGATATTCCCAAAAATAAAATGGTGGTGATTACCGGTATTTCTGGTTCTGGGAAGTCTTCTTTAGCCTTTGATACTTTATATGCCGAAGGGCAGAGGAGATACGTTGAATCATTATCTGCTTATGCTAGGCAATTTTTGGGGATAATGAAAAAACCTAATGTTGATAAAATTGAGGGAATTTCTCCGGCAATTTCAATTGACCAAAGAAAAGCAGCCCATAATCCTCGTTCGACAGTGGGCACCATTACTGAAATTTATGATTATCTAAGGCTTTTGTTTGCCAGAGTTGGAAAACCTCATTGTCCAAAATGCGGCAAACTAATCACTCGCCAGACCATAGATCAGATTGTAGAGCAGATTTTGAAGTTGCCCAAAGGAAAAGAAATTATCATTTTGGGGCCCGTAATCCGGGGAAAAAAAGGAGAACACCAGGGAATTTTAGAAGAAATTCAGAGAGGAGGATTTGTCAGAGTGAGGATTGATGGAATAATTTATCGGGTCGATGAGGCTTTAGGAAAAACCCTTGATAGAAAGAAAAAACACAACATTGAAGTAGTCGTAGATAGACTTATCCTAGACAAAGAGCTTGATAAGTCTAGGTTGGTAGATTCTTTAGAAACAGCGCTAAAGCTGGGAAAAGGCATCGTAATTATTAACCGTAAACCTTATAGAGGTCTGTCGGTATCTGATACCGACAGACTGAGTACTGATACTGTAAACCATAAGGTTGAAGACATCGTCTTCAGTGAACAATTTGCCTGCGAGGAGTGCGGAATTTCTCTGCCAGAATTAGAGCCGAGATTTTTTTCTTTCAATAGTCCTTATGGGGCTTGCCCGGCCTGTCAGGGATTGGGAGAGAAATTAGAAGTTGAGCCCTCATTGGTTATCCCTAATCCCAATTTATCTCTTTCAGAAGGAGCAATTTTTCCCTGGGCCCATGCTTCCCACAAAATAGGAAGACAGGGTTATTTTTGTTGGCAACTTTCTGATTTAGCTGAAGAGTGTAATTTTTCATTAGATACCCCTGTTAAAAATCTATCAAAAAAAATTTTAGATATTATTCTTTATGGGAGAGATAACTTTGAGGGAGTAATTCCTAATCTGGAAAGAAGATATTATCAAACTGACTCTGAAGCGGCTCGTCAGGAAATTGAGAAATATATGGTTGAGAGAAGATGTGAGAAGTGCCAGGGGAAGAGATTAAAACCAGAAGCCTTAGCAGTAACAATAACAGGAAAGTCGATTGATCAGATTGTCGGAATGAGCATTGATAAAATAAAAGAATTTTTTGAAGAAATCGCAAAGCCGAGGCGGCAAAATACCAGGAAGAGACGCAAAACTTTAAGCGAAAATGAATTCAAGATTGCCCAACCAATTATTAAAGAAATTATCAATCGCTTGCAATTTCTGATTGATGTTGGTTTGGATTATCTGACTTTGGATAGAAAAACTAAGACCTTGGCTGGAGGTGAAGAACAAAGAATAAGATTGGCTACTCAAATTGGTTCAAAATTAACTGGAGTTTTATATATTTTAGATGAACCATCCATCGGTCTTCATCCCAGGGATCAGAGAAGATTGATTGAAACTTTAAAAAAACTTAGAGATTTGGGAAATACGGTGGTGGTAGTTGAACATGATTATCAAACTATTCGTCAAGGAGCTGATTGGATAATTGATATTGGACCTGGAGCAGGAAAACATGGTGGTAAAGTTATTTTTGAGGGGACACCGAAAGAATTACTTAAAGCTTATACACTTACTGGAGATTATTTGGCCGGTCGGAAAAGAGTTGAAGTACTAAGTACGAAGTACGAAGAAACGAAGAAAAAAAATCTTCAAAATCTTCAGACATCAGACTTTATACTTATTAAGGGGGCAAAGGAGCATAATTTGAAAGATATTGATGTTAGAATTCCTTTAGGAAAATTTGTCTGTATTACTGGTGTTTCTGGTTCTGGGAAAAGTTCTTTGATGAACGACATTTTGGCCCGGGCTTTGATGAGAAAAGTTTATAAATCAAAAGAGGAGCCGGGAAAACATCGAGAAATTTTGGGAACTGAGAATTTAAATAAAGTGGCTTTGGTTGACCAATCTCCAATTGGCAGAACTCCCCGTTCAAATCCGGCAACTTATACCGGAGCTTTTTCTTATATCAGAGATCTCTTTTCTAAAACCCGAGAAGCCAGAATTCGAGGTTATCAGCCGGGTCGCTTTTCTTTTAATGTCAAGGGAGGAAGATGCGAAGCCTGTGAGGGTCAGGGAGAGATAAAGATTGAGATGTATTTTTTACCCGATGTTTACGTTGAATGCCAGGAGTGTAAAGGTAAAAGATTTAACAAAGAAACTCTAACTATTGAATACAAAGGGAGGAATATTGCTGAAATTTTAGAGATGACGGTTGAGGAAGCTTTGGAATTTTTCAAAAATATTCCTGGTCTATATCATAAACTAAAAACTTTAAACGATGTTGGTTTAGGCTATGTTCAATTAGGTCAGCCAGCCCCTTCTTTATCTGGTGGAGAGGCCCAGAGAGTAAAGCTATCTACTGAACTTTCTAAAAAAACCAGTGCCAGAACTATTTATATTTTAGATGAGCCGACGACTGGCTTACATCCTTACGATATTAAAAAACTGGTTTTGGTTTTAAAAAGATTAGTGGAAAAAGGAAATACAGTGCTTGTGTGTGAGCACAATATCGATATTATTCGCAACGTAGATTGGGTAATCGATTTGGGGCCTGAGGGTGGAGATAGAGGAGGCTATATTGTGGCCGAAGGAGAACCTTTCGAGATAGCAAAAATTAAGAAAAGCTATACTGGACAATATTTAAAGAAAATGCTAAAATAAAATTGGTACAGGAACAATAAAATATTTATAGAAAAGGAGGTAAGTAGAATGAAATTCAGTAGAAGAAAAGGACGCCGTATAAAAACTCTTTTAAGAAGCAAAAGAAAAGCAGGGAGAATTGAATATCTTTTTCATCAAATAGGTTTAAAAAAAGGTAAAGCCAACGCTCAAAAAGTTTTTCGAGTTTTGGAATTCTGGCAAGAGAAAAAATGGATTTGGTGTTTTGGAGAATACCCAAAATGGAGATATCATGATTATATTTTGCATCAAGATGGTTGGTTTTTATCTTTAGAGGGAAAGCAAGTTGATTTCCAAATAAAAAGCTCTCTCCAAGCTGCTCAAAAACATCTGGAAAAATACCCTGATGTTCCGTCAATAGTTGTTAGTCCAGCGATAAGTATTGATAAATTAAGCGAAGAAATGAGGAAGCTTTTTAAAGATAAACTTTTAGTAAAAAGCTATAAGTAAGGCTAACGAATTGACGATTTTTCGTTAGCCTTCCTTTATTAGGGCTTGACAGATTTTTATTAATTTCTAAAATAGAATATTAGCACTCAAAGGTCGTAATTGCTAACATGATAAACACAATTCAATTTTATGAAAATAAAACCACTCGCAGATCATATTTTAATTGAACCAATAAAACAAGAGGAAAAAACAAGAACTGGAATTTTACTTCCCGAAACTGCTGAAAAAGAAAGACCAGAACAAGGAAGAGTGATTGCCATAGGACCGGGCCGAAAAACTTCCTCTGGTAAAATCATTCCCATAGAAGTAAAAGTAGGGCAAAAAGTTTTGTTTACAAAATACGGTCCAAACGAAATAAAGGTCGCTGATAAAGAATATTTAATTGCAAAAGAAGAAGATATATTAGCGATTCTTGAATAGAATCGCTAAATTTCTAATTTCTAAATCCTAATTTCTAAAAATATGCCTAAACAAATTAAATACCAAGAAGAAGCTCGGAGAAAATTAAAAATAGGGGTAGATAAATTAGCCAATGTAGTGAAAGTTACTTTAGGTCCCAAAGGAAGGAACGTTGTTTTGGATAAAGGTTTTGGAGCGCCAACTATTACTAATGATGGAGTATCTATTGCCAAAGAAATTGAGCTCGAAGATAAAATGGAAAATTTAGGAACTGAAATTATTAAAGAAGTGGCTGAAAAGACTAAAGATATGGCTGGCGATGGCACTACTACCGCTACTTTACTTGCTCAAGCCATAATCACAGAAGGATTGAAGAACGTTACCGCCGGAACTAATCCCTTAGCAATTAAAAGAGGAATTGAGAAAAGCACCAAAGTAATAATAGATTTTCTTAAGAAGATATCCAGGTCTATTTCCGGCAGAGAGGAAATTGCTCAGGTAGCAACTATTTCTGCTGAAGACCCCGAAGTTGGACAATTAATTGCCCAAGCTATGGAAGAGGTCGGGAAAGATGGAGTGATTACGGTTGAGGAATCAAAAACTTTCGGCCTTCAAAAAGAAATTGTTAAAGGGCTTCAATTTGACCGAGGATACATTTCTCCTTATATGATTACTGATACTGAAAGAATGGAAGCTGTTTTTGATGACCCCCATATTTTAATCACCGATAAAAAAATTTCCAGTCTCCAGGATATTTTACCAGTACTGGAAAAAATAGCCAAGACTGGCAAAAAAGAATTAGTCATTATTGCCGATGAAGTAGAGGGAGACGCCTTAGCTACCTTAGTAGTAAACAAACTTCGAGGGATATTTAATACCCTGGCGATAAAAGCTCCTGGTTTTGGAGATAGAAAAAAAGAGATGTTAGAAGACATTGCCATAGTGACGGGTGGTCAGGTAATTTCAGAAGAAATTGGTTTAAAGCTCGATAAAATTGAAATGAAGCAATTAGGGTCAGCCAGAAAAGTTATTTCAACTAAAGAAAATACTACTATTATTGAAGGAAAGGGAGAAAAAGGAAATATTGAAGATAGAGTCTCTCAAATTAAAAAGCAAATTAAAGAAACAGAGTCAGAATTTGACAAAGAGAAATTACAGGAAAGACTGGCTAAGCTAGCAGGTGGTGTAGCTGTAATTAAAGTGGGAGCTGCTACCGAGGTTGAACAAAAAGCTCGTCAACATAAAACTGAAAATGCCCTTTCAGCAACCAGAGCAGCGGTTGAAGAGGGTATTGTTGCTGGAGGAGGAGTAGCTTTACTCCGAGCATTAAAGAGTTTAGAAGAGCTTAAGACTAAAGATGAAGAAAAAATTGGAATAGCAATTTTAAAAAGAGCACTCCAAGAACCAATAAGGCAAATTGCCCTAAATGCCGGCAAGGATGGTTCGGTGGTGGCAGCTGAGGTTCTTAAAGGTGAAGGTAGTTTTGGTTACAATGCTGCTACCGATACCTATGAGGATTTGATGAAAGCCGGTATTGTTGACCCGACAAAAGTTGTCAGGTCGGCTTTAGAAAATGCGGTTTCGGCAGCTTCTATGTTTCTGACGACCGAAGCTGTGGTGGCAGAATTACCAGAAGAAAAAGAGAAGAAAGCACCAGGAATGCCCCAGGGGATGCCTGGAGGATACTAAAAAACAGAATAGCTCTCATCTATCAAAAACTTTTCCTATTGTCTTAGGAAGAGTTTTTGTTTATACTAAAGAATAGGTATGGGGTTCCGGGATGACTTCCCGGAGGCGCCTTTTCCGAGTATAAAGGTCGTTGGAAAATTAATTAAAAAAAGTGTATATGACTCCTTTTCGAATTATTTTAATAATAGCTGCCATTATTGTTTTATGGGTAATTTTTGCCTATAACCGCTTGGTTTTGCTTTTGAATCGGGCAAAAGAGGCCTGGGCAGATATCGATGTTCAATTAAAGAGAAGATATAATTTAATTCCCAATTTGGTTGAAACGGTTAAAGGTTATGCTGCTCATGAGAAAACAGTTTTTGAAAATGTAACTAAAGCCAGGACGGCAGCTATGACAGCTGAACAGTCGGGCGACCCAAAAAAAGTTGGTAGAGCTGAAAATTTCCTGGCTGGAACTCTGAAAACTCTTTTTGCGGTAGCCGAAAATTATCCTCAGTTGAGAGCTGCAGAAAACTTTTTGGAATTGCAAAAAGAACTTTCTGATACTGAAAATAAAATTCAGGCCGCCAGACGCTTTTATAACGGAAATGTCAGGGATTTGAATATCAAAATTGAGAGTTTCCCGGCAAATATTATCGCCAATCTTTTCAGATTCAAAAAAATGGATTTCTTTGAGATAGAAGAGAAAGCTGACAAAGAAACACCGAGAGTAAATTTCTAATTAGTAATTAGTCATTTTCATGACCCTATATACTCAGGCCGAATCAAATATCCGCAAGACCTGGTTATTGCTCATTGCCTTTTTGATTTTTATTATCGCTTTGGGTTGGATTTTTAGTTATTTATTAGATAATCCTATTTTTCTGATTTTGGCTGTAATTATCGCTTTCTTTCAAAGTTTCCTTTCTTATTGGTATTCAGATAAAATTGTTTTGGCAATGACAAAAGCCAAAAAAATAGAGAAAAAAGACAACCCGGAGCTTTATAGAGTCGTAGAAAATCTTTGTATTACCGCCGGCCTTCCTCTGCCAAAAATTTATATTATAGAAGAGCAACAGCCAAATGCCTTTGCTACCGGCAGAGACCAAAATCATGCCGTTGTTGCTGTCACTCAAGGGCTTTTGGAAAAATTGGAAAGGCCGGAATTAGAAGGAGTTCTCTCTCATGAACTTTCTCATATCGGAAACAAAGATATTCTTTTGGGTACAGTAGTAGTAATTTTAGTCGGGATTATAGCTATGCTTTCAAACTGGTTTTTAAGAATTAGTTTTTTTGGGGGAGGAAGAAGGTCACGAGGTTCAAGCGGAGTAATTTTTATGATCCTTGGAATTTCAGCTGCTATTTTAGCTCCGGTTGCAGCTATTTTAATCAAACTCGCTATTTCCAGAAAAAGAGAATTTTTAGCCGATGCCTCAGGGGCTCTTTTAACAAGGTACCCGGAAGGTTTAGCTAAAGCTCTGGAAAAAATTTCAGCTGACCCAAATCCAATGAGAGTGGCTTCCAATTCCACCGCCCATCTTTTTATCGCTTCACCTTTTCGAGGAAAACAAACCAAGAGCTGGTTCACGAAGCTATTTTTAACTCATCCTCCGGTTGAGGAAAGGACAAGGGTGTTGAGAGGAATGAAAAATTAAAATTATGGAATGTCCTCTTTGTAAAAAACCATTAGATAGAGCCATTTTATACGGTGTTGAGGTAAATTTTTGTCCTAACTGCCTTGGCCTTTTCTTTGAGGCAGAAGAATTAAGGCTGGCAAAAGACCAAAAGGATAGAAGTTTAAGATGGTTAGATATTGACTTATGGAAAGATAAGACTAAATTTAAAATATCTCCCGGAATAAGACTTTGTCCTTCTTGTAGATTACCGCTTTATGAGGTATATTACGGCGATTCTCAGATTATTGTTGATGTTTGTAATTTATGTCAGGGAATCTGGCTTGATCGGAGCGAATTTGAAAAAATAATTGAATATTTAAAAAAGAAAGCAGACTTTGAGCTTTTAGAAAGCTATGCTAAAAATCTAACTGAGGAATTTTGGGAAGTTTTCAGTGGTCCTGAAAATTTAAGAGAAGAAATCTTGGATTTTTTAACAATTTTAAAACTTTTAAGTTATAAATTTGCGACCCAATATCCAACCATTACTAAAATAATTTCACAGTTGCCAAAATAGGGGTGGGGTGACTGAGTGGTTTAAAGTGCTTGCTTGGAGAGCAAGTGTAGCCGAAAGGCTACCGTGAGTTCGAATCTCACTCCCACCGCAATATAGATTTTTAAAAGCCGGTCTACCAATTTGACCGGCTTTTTGGGAAAGATTCATTTTAGTAGTGATAAATTATTTTTTATTTAGAATTTTGTAATACACTTTTTCATATTCATCTGCCATTTTTTCAATACTAAAGTTTTCTTCCACATTTCTTCTACAATCTTCTGGTTTTATTTTTTCTATATCTTTTAGAGCTTTTTTTAATTCTGTAATATTATTTGGTTTTACTACAAAACCGGTTTTCCCATTAATAACAAGTTCCGAAACAGGTCCTTTATTGAAACCAATAACTGGGGTGCCGCACGATTGAGCCTCTGATATTATTAGCCCGAATGCTTCATTTAGCTGGGTCATCATTAAGAATGCTTTTGCTTTTTGTAATAATTTTGCTACCTGTCTTTTGCTTAAAGGCTGCTCAAAAGATACAGGGCCTATCCATTTAATTTTTTTTGATAAATAGGGTTTAACCTCTTTTTTAAAAAACGCTATATCTTCCACATTTGCTACCAGGCGTAATTCTGAGTTTGTTTCTTTGGCTAATTTTATTGCCCACTTTACTCCTTTTGGATCCATAAAATTGCCATATTTGTCTTTCGCTTTACCTAACCTCCCAATCCATAAAAGATAATTATCTTTTATGGCAGAAAATTTATATAAGTCTGTATCTACGCCATGATAAATTACTTTATATATTTTTGTTTTTTTAGCTAACTTTTTAGCTGCTTTCGAAGCACAAATTATATGAGCTTTGGGAAAAAGAGAGAAAACTTCGTCCAATTCAGGGGACATTGCCATATGAAGGGTAGTTATCATCGGCGCTTTAAAATTAGCTCCTGCTAAAAGATTAATGAATTCAGGATAGCAATGATTATGAATAATATCAAAATTGTTTCCAATTTTTTCAAGGATTTTTGCCATTTTAGTTAAAAAGGCGGTGTGGGCATAAAAAGGGTTTTCAAAAGAAGCTGATAAATCATAAAAGCTTTTTTTAATAACCGGGATAATCTTAATTCCTGGAATATAACTATCCTTTGTTCCTAAAATAGAAATCTTATGACCTCTTTTTTTAAGGCCTGTGACTAAATCAAAAATAACCCTTGGCCTGGCAGCTGTAATTTTAGAAGTGATTTTTCTGGTTAAGGGAGCAAGAATAAGAATTTTCATAAACTGTTTGAAGAAAAAATTCTAACGGAGAGATTTTTTTATTTTAAATATTTTTAAAAGTTTCGAATATTTTTTTTGCGCCTTTTTCTTCCTACTACTATATTTTTTCCCATTATTCTTATTATTTCTGCCATTTCTACCATTTTTATCATTTGCATAGGCCTTTTTGTAAATTCTTATATATTTTCGAGCAATTTTCTTCCAGGTGAATTTTTTTTCAACAATCTGCCTTGCTGCTTCTCCTAATCTTTTCCTCAGCTCGTCATTTTCTAATAATTTATTACAGGCCTCGGCAATCTGCCGGCTACTTTTTGATCTAATCAAAAGTCCATTCACTCCATGTTTTACTGCCAGAGGAATACCGCCTTTTCTGGTCCCAATGATAGGAGTTTTAGTACTCATTGCTTCTAAGATTACAAGCCCTAAGGCTTCATCTACTATTGAAGGAACTATCAAAACGTCGGCCCTATAATAAAACTCTTTTAGTTCTTCTTTTTTCTCTTTTCCCATATAACCAAGAAAATGAACATTGCTCAGTTTCATTTTATAAACCAGGTCTTCTAGATTTTTCTTCTCAGGACCATCACCAATAATGTAAATATCTCCTTTTATGTCTTCAGCTGATTTTATAAGATAATTAACCCCTTTTATTTCAGTTAGTTTTCCCGAAAATAGGATAACTTTTTTCCCTTTTAATTTGTATTTTTTATTGATAATCTTTATTTCTTTTTCTAGTGGGAAGTCTTCAAGGTGGATACCTCCTGGAACAATTCTTGTTTTATTAGCAAACCCACTGCCAAAAATATTCAACATTCTTCTTTTTGTATCTCCGCTCACAGCTACTATTTTTTTCGCTTTTCCTAAAGTATCTTGAGAAAGAGAAATATAGGTTCTACGCTCAGAAGCAGCTAATATCCCTGTTCCGTGAACAGTAACAATGAAATTTATATCAAACAATGCTTTTATAAAATTTGCCGCCCATAAAAGAAGAGAAATGTGCTGGACATGAATAAGGTCTGGCTTAAAATCGTCCACTGCATTTATTACGCTTCTTAAGAAGAAATTAAACACTCGGGATATTTCTTTTGGGGTAAGGTCTTTGTATAACTTACAAACCGGCCAATCAGGATGCCCGGTAAAAGCAACCGGAAAGGGTAATTCTAAAGGATAAATTTTTACTCCGGCATGTTTTTCTTTACTTTCTGGACAGACTATAGCTGTTTTTATTTTTTTGGCTTTGTTAATTTCAGTGGCTAATTCTCTGGTATAAGTTCCAGAACCACATCCCCATAAAGGAAAACACTGCAGAAATAGAACTTTATTTATTTTCGGCTTTTTAGCCATAGTAAAACTATTTTAAAACCCGTTAATTTTATCAACGGGATATGTTTTATTCTATCTCTTAAGAATACGGTGTCAAATGGTTTGGGGAAAAGTTGTTTTTTTTAAAAAAATGTATTAAAATAAATGCAGCTGTTTATGCAAAATTCGCCGCTCAAAGAATCTAAAGATTCTTTTCGAGCCTCTTTTCCTCATATAATATAAAATTTATGAATGGAAACTCGCCAATTGACGAAATTAAAGAGAGATTAGATATTGTCGAAGTAATTGGAAGTTATATTCAATTAAAAAAAGTTGGAGCTAACTATAGAGCTTTCTGCCCTTTCCATTCGGAAAAAAAGCCCTCTCTTTTTGTTTCGCCAGCCCGCCAAATATGGCATTGTTTTGGCTGCGGAAAAGGCGGGGATATTTTTGGCTTTGTAAAAGAAATTGAAGGAGTTGAGTTTGGAGATGCCTTAAGAATTTTAGCCCAAAAAGCCGGAGTTGAATTAAAAAGGCAGACGCCGGAATACAAAAAGTGGCAAACAGAAAGAAACCGGCTTTATGAGATTTGTGATTTGGCAACAAGGTTTTTTGAAAAACAAATTGAAGAAAGTAAAACGGGCAAAGAAGTAAAAAAATACCTTTTAGACAGAGGGATTACACAAGAGAGTATAAAAAAATGGCGAGTAGGTTATGCTCCCGATGTTTGGCAGGGGTTGGCCGACTTTTTAACTTCTCGAGGTTACGGTCAAGAAGAAATTAAAAAAGCCGGGTTAGGGCTATCTTCTGAAAAAGGTTCTTTTTACGACAGATTTAGAGGGAGAATTATTTTTCCGGTTTTTGATTTAAATTCCCAGGTAGTAGGTTTTGGGGGCAGAGTTTTTAAAGAAAAAGATAAAAAAGAAATAGCCAAATATGTTAATACCCCTAACACTCTGCTTTATGATAAAAGTCGAGTTTTATACGGTTTAGATAAAGCAAAGTTAGAAATTAGGAAACGAGATTTCTGTATTCTGGTTGAGGGATATACTGATGTGATTATGGTTTCCCAGGCAGGTACAGCTAATGTGGTGGCAACCTCAGGAACTGCCTTGACCCCTTATCAACTCAAGATTCTAAAAAGATATTCAGAAAATCTTCTGACTGCTTTTGATATGGATGTTGCCGGTGATACTGCTACGAAGCGTGGAATAGATTTAGCCCAGGCCAGAGGTTTTAATATAAAAGTGATTACTATGTCTCAAAATTCAGATCCTGCCGATGTTGTTTCCAAGAATCCAAAGGATTGGGAAAAACTGGTTGGGGAAGCAAAATCAATTCTTGATTTTTATTTTAAAACTGCTTTTGCCCTATTAGACCCAAAGACTCCTGAAGGAAAGAGAGAGATTTCAAAGATTTTATTGCCAGTCATAAAAAGAATCCCAAATAAAATTGAACAGGCTTTTTGGATTCAAGAACTTGCTAAAAAATTAGGGGTGAAAGAGGAGAGCATAGAAGAAGAATTAAAAAAAACAAAAGATTTACCCCCTGTTTACTTTGGATTGGAAGAAGGCATCGAGAAAAAAGAGAATTCTTTTGCAGCAAGGCAAAAATCCCGGCAGGAACTCTTGGAAGAACAGATAATGACCTTCATTTTGAAATCTCCAGAAAACCTCGATTTAATTACTGAAAAAGAGATTTCTTTTTTTTCTCCTCAAATTTCTCAGATTTTAAGATATTTCAAAAAAACTCAAGATTCTTCTACTACAGCTATATCCTTTGGCGAGTCAAAACAAATCAAAGCTCTTAAGAAAAATTTACCTCTTGAACTTACTGATTTAATAAATTATCTTTCTTTTAAAGCAGAAGTTGAGGAATTAGATTTGGAAGATACAAAAGAAGAATTTAAAAACTGCCTCAAGGAAATCAAAATATTAGAAATTAAAAATAAATTAGATAAACTTTCTCAAGATGTTAAAAAAGCCGAAGAAGGAAAAGATTCCCAAAAGATTAAGAAACTTTTGGGAGAATTCAATTCTTCCTCCAAATCGCTCCGCGATTTGGAGGTCTCGTAATCCTGATAATTAATAATTGATAAAATGGAAAAGAAGAAAAAATTAAAAAAGAAACCCTCGCTTCCCAAAAAAAGAAAAGTAAAGAAAGAACGCCGGAGAATAAAGAGAAAAAAGAAAATAGTTAAAAAGAGGATGAGAAAGAAAAAAGTTCTTCTACCAGAAAAACTTCAAGATTTAATCGAAAAAGGAAAACAGCGAGGTTTTGTTACTATTTCAGAAATTTTACATTTTTTCCCAGAAATAGAAAAAAATATTCAAGGATTAGAGAATCTTTATGAGAACCTGGAAAAAGAGGGGATTGGAGTAAAAGAGGCTAAAGAATTTTTAGAGTTGGAAAAAGTTCCAGAGAAGGCTTTAAAAAAAAGGTCTTTAAAATTAAGACTCGATCCCATTCAGATGTATTTAAAAGAAATTGGTAAAGTATCCTTTTTGACAGCTGAGGAAGAAAAAAGATTAGCCAAAAAGATTGAGAAAGGAGATGAGGAAGCCAGGAAAAAATTAGCCAGGGCTAATTTAAGATTGGTAGTTTCAATTGCCAAAAGATATATTGGTAGGTCACCCAACTTAACTCTGCTTGACTTAATTCAGGAAGGAAATCTTGGCCTTTTTCGAGCAGTAGAAAAATTTGATTGGAGAAGAGGTTATAAATTTTCTACTTATGCCACCTGGTGGATTCGCCAGGCCATTACCAGGGCTCTGGCTGATCAATCGAGGACTATTCGTATCCCGGTTCATATGGTGGAAACTATGTCAAAATACAGCAAGGCCAGAAGAAGGATTTTACAGGACCTTGGTCGAGAACCTTTACCAGAGGAAATTGCAGCTGAAATGGGAATTACTGTTGACAAAGTTCATCATATAATGAAGATTTCTCAGGAAACAGTTTCTTTGGAAACTCCGATAGGAAATGAAAAAGATAGTTTTTTAGTTGAATTTATTGAAGATGAAAAAGTAATTCCCCCTTCACTTGAGGCGGCTCGGAATCTTCTTAGAGAGCGATTAAAAGAAGTTTTGGTTGATTTAACTCCGAGAGAACAAAAGATACTCTCTATGAGATTTGGTTTAGAAAATGGAATTACTCATACTTTGGAAGAAGTAGGGCAGGAATTTGGTGTGACCCGGGAAAGAATTCGTCAGATTGAAGCCAAATCCCTTGAGAGAATAAGAGAACACCGAAAACTAAAAAAATTGAAAGGCTATTGAAAGTATGGTATAATTATATATATTCCGGGGTAGCTCAATGGTAGAGCGGATCCCTGTTAAGGATACGGTTGCGCGTTCGAATCGCGCCCCCGGAGCAAGGAACTGGAAAGAGATAAAAAAGAGGATGCCAGTAAAGAAAAATCGCCAAGATGGCGATTTTTTGATAGAATGATTTGATAGAATATAGAAAAATAACGTATGAGAAAATTTAAGATATTACTTTTGGTTTTTATAATTCTTTTGGGAAGTATTTTATTTTTTAGGAATGACATTTTGAATATTTACCAGGTATTAGGAGAAAACCTTTACAACTGGGTTTATCCGAAGTTATCTTTACAATTGCCTCAAATTGAAAAAGAAATTACTGGCGATTTGATAAAAGAAGCTGAAAAAGAAATTTCAACACCATCACCTTTAAGAGCCGAGGAAGAAGCTCCAGAGGCATTTTTAACTCAAACGGGAGTAATTGAGTGGACAAATCTTCAAAGAGAAAAATATGGCCTTCCTTTACTTAAGGAAAGCGCAAAACTGAATTTGGGTGCTGAGTTAAAAGTCCGAGATATGTTTCAAAATCAATATTTTGGTCATGAATCGCCGAGCGGCGAAGGAGTAGCTGATTTAACCGAAAAATTTACCTATAAATTTCTAGCTATTGGCGAAAATTTGGCTCTTGGTAATTTCCAAAATGATAAAGCTTTAGTTGGTGGCTGGATGAATAGCCCCGGTCATAGAGCCAATATTTTAAATTCTAGCTATCAAGAAATTGGAGTGGCAGTTGGAGAAGGTATTTTTGAAGGGAAAACTATCTGGCTGGCTGTTCAGCATTTCGGTTTACCTCTTTCTGTTTGTCCTCAACCGGATTTATCTCTTAAAGAAAAAATTAATGAAAATCAGAAACAAATATTAGAACTTCAGAGGGAATTATTAGTCTTGGAAGTGGAGATTCGAACAACAAGACCAAAAAAGAGAAATAAAGAGTACCTTAAAAAAATTGAAAAATATAATACCCTAGTTTCTCAATATAATAGCCTTGTTGAAGAGACTAAGGTATTAATTAATAAATATAACAGTCAGGTAAACTTATTTAACCAATGCGTCGTCGGCATCGAATAAAAAAGCCTATCGCTGGACAGCTTTTATTTATCGCCAAGAAGGCGATTTTTTATTTAGGGTATTTAAATACTTATTAAAACCAAATTTTTTGGGTTTTTGCTAGATAAATAATAGGTAGCAGAGTAGGGTAAACTAAGGAGTAATCAAAATAGGTATCTCAAAATACTCTTTTGCGGTACTCCAATAGGTTCGAACGTCGTCCATCACCCGGAGCTTGACAGAATAGTACCGTGTGTTATAATTATTATGGTAATTTGAAAATTGAATAAGGAGGGATTTGCAGTGAGGACAGCGACACGAGAACAAGGAAATTATGGTAGAAAAATATGGTCAATTGATGCTAAAAATAGATTAACCATAATTATACTACAGGTTGTTGGTCTGATTTGGGCGTTTATTTTTGGTTATTTTCTGTATATAGTAACCAAAGTAATAAGGCCAGAATGGCATTGGAATATCTATGATGTATTTCTTCTTTTTAATGAGTGGCTGGTTATCGTAATCTTTATTGCTATAGGTTTTCTTTCTGTATGGTTACACGAAATTACACATGGTATATTCTTTTTGTTGTTTACTGGCAAAAAGCCAAAGATAGCTTTTAGTGTTTTTTATGCATCGTGTGCGGCACCAGGATGGTATTTGTCGACAGGTAGTTATTTAATCACTACTCTAGCTCCATTTATTCTTCTAACGATATTCGGGATTATTGCATTGAAGTTTGTTCCTTTGATATTTATTCCCTACCTTTTGTTTGTTCTGCTTTTAAATGGGGGAGGATCAATAGGAGATATTTGGGTAGCAATCAAGACATTCTGGTACAGTCGTAGATATAATCTTATGATTACCGATTGGGGATCAGGATGCGCAATATACACAAAATAGCTATTTCATTAGCCGCTTAGTAGGAATCGAACGGCGGCTTTTTATTTCTTATCTTAAATTTGGAATATATTCATTTTGTCCTTAAAGTATAATTCTAGTGTTGCCCACGATGGCGAGCTATTCTGCGCCAAAGCTGTGGAATAGCCGGTATATGTATTACACATAGTTGGAAAATAACCTTACTTAACGGCTCAAAGACCTTGACAAATATATAAAATTTACTATAATCTAGATTAGATAATTAAAAATATTTCTTGGAAAGGAGAACAGTCATGAAAAGATACGGAAAAACTCTAACCAATTTCTATCCGGTTATCGTGGACGACATAAATGTCGAAGAGGCAATAAGACAAGGCAAGTATGACTGGATAAACCCAGCTATCACTTCTAAGAATTTTCCAATGAAAGAGTGGGGTAAAGCCGAGTTTAAAGTAGAGCTCATTCACTTTGATCATCAAATCTCTGTGGGAAAGGCTCTTAAAGAACTTGATTTAATAGGATACCGACCGGCTGGGTTGAGAAAACTTCTTGCTTTGGGATGTCAGTACCCAGAAGTTCAGAGGGAATTTCCGATTTTTGCTCTCGGTTCTATTTTCTGGGACGGAATGTACAGACACGAGTACGTTCCTTACCTCTATGGAAGTGACCAAGATAGAATCTTAAGCCTATATTGGCTCAAGAATTTCTTTGGCGAGGGTTGCCGGTTTGAAGTTGTACACAAGTAGTATTTTTCAATGATTGTAAAAACCCGAAAAGTTTTCTTTTCGGGTTTTTATTTGTTAAAAAATTCGATAAAATGGAGATTTTTTGGTAGAATGAGTAGATTGGAGATATTGAAGAATTATGAAAATTACAATTTGCGGGAGTCCGAGAAGGGGGAACTCTGAGGCAATTCTTAACAGGTTAAAACAGATATTTGAGAAAAATGGGATAGAAAATGAACTCGAAGATATCGCTCTTAAATTGAAACAGAGCCTATGTGATAAATAAAATGAAGTTAAGAAAGAGACCACCGAGAAAAATCAAAAATATAAAATCAGTGAAAAAGTCAAAATCTATTTGGCGGTTTTGGAATTTGGCAGCTCGGTTGGAACACAAAAGGATTAAGAGCAAGAAAAAGTAAAAGAAGGGTTAAGTAGAGTTAAGAGATATTTAAAAAGCAAAGGAGAAATTTAATATAGAGGTTCTAATATCAAAATAGACAAAAATTTAAGGGCTGAGGTCATATTTATTTCTTCCTATTGGAAGCTTTTGTTTTTTTAACAATAAATATGACATCAGCCCTTTGCTCTTTTTCAAATTCTTTTTTATTTTCTTTTTCGAAGAACATTTGTTACTATAAGACCTCCAAGGAACAAGAAAACAAGCCCAAAAAATATAGAAATAGTTGCTCCAAGAATATTTCCTACAAGGCTATAACCTATACCCTGATATAAAAAGATTCCTCCTGTAGGTAAAAAAATTATAGCCAAGATTATTAAGGTTATATTAGCCATTCTCATCATCCTTCCCTTTCTTATTTTTACCTCCCATTCTTATCACTCTTTCTTTTGGGTTTATGTTTGAGAAAAATAGTCATTTCCCGCGATATCCTCTCTGTGTCTTTATCCGAGTACAAATTTTTAGGTTTAAACTTTTTTTTATCTTCTCCTCTTATCACTCTTTTCAAAAAATACTCACTAAAACTCATTTTTTCTTGCTCCTTTCTTCTATTGTATTTTCTGTTTTTTTTAGAACTGCTTTTTCTTGGCGCTTCCAGCGCCAATAAAGAATTCCCCCTCCTGTGATGATAACCAGCGACGCAATAAATATTCCACCCATTTTTTACTCATCCTTTCTCTTAGATTTTTAAAAAATTATGTAAAACTCTGATTTTTAAATTTTAAAAGTTCTTAGAAAGATAATAACAAAAAAGGAGGGAAAAGTCAAATATTTTAACCAGTATCGGCATCTTTTTAAGTAGAAGCTTGACAAATTTTATAAAATATGATAATCTAAAAACAGAAATGAGGATTACTTATTTCTTTTAAATATAGCAACTTGTAGTAACTTGACAGCAAAATAATCGCAAAGGAGTGGAAATAATGAAGAAAAGTCATAGAAAGAGAGAAGTCGGGGCATATGCAGTTGTTGTGATAGGTATAATTGTTGTAATCTTGGCCATATTGTGTAAGTTTGGTCTAATAAGCGGAGTTGTAGAGATAGAAATACCTCGCAATGATGTTATCTTTATTGCCAAAGAGATGCCTGAAAATCTACCGATGATTCCAGTGAGTCGAGAAGGATTTAAGAAGCTCGATTTGGGTAATGAGAAAAAAATATGCTTCTTAGATGTTGATTCTAACCTGAAGGTTATCAAAATCTGGACCATAGCGGATAAAGCAGTCTTCTTTTATACAGAAAGGATAGAGGGTTACCCTCTTTTAACGAATATTAGCGATATTGATATTCGTTTCCTTTCTCATATAAATAAAATGCAGATAATCTTGCAATAGATATTTTGCCTGTGGGGGTATAAAATTAATAAATTAAGAGAAAATCCCTGGGTCTCAAATGAGATTCAGGGATTTTTATTTCTCTCTTTTTATTTTTTCTTTGTCGGCTATTCCGATAAAATAACGAGCGGAGGGAAGAGTTAAAATTAATCCGAGAACAAAAAGAGCTAATCCTAAAAACCAAATTTTTTCCGGAAAATTACAAACAGCTAGCAAAAAAACCAGCTAATAACAAAATCAAACCGGCTAAAAACCCAAAAATTGAAAAAATAAATTTCCTGAATAAATTATTTATCCTTTTCTTTTTCAACGCCACCAATCCTTTCTTTTTTCAAAGATTAATATTTAATTTTTAAAAAACAACATCAGCTAATTTAAATTATAATATAAAAGGAGATGAAGTCAAATTTATGTTAGAAAAAATCCCTGAATAAAATTCAGGGATTTTTATTTTTGGTTTGGGCCGGGCATTAGTCGAAATCAGAAAAATCATGGTTTTTCTTATGTTTTTTATAATTTCTGATCCATAAACGCACGAATGCACCAAAGGAGACAACCAAAACAAACAACATAATAGATGAAAGGATAAGATTGTAAAGCGAGAAACAATATACATTTACCTCGCTTCGGGCAAATTGTACCTCTTGGACGATGGAATAAGTATAAAGGCCTATCATTGAAGGTAAAACCACAAACCCTAATACTGACCACCAGATAAATTTTAAGGCTGACTTTTTCATTTCTCCCCCTTCTTTTTTATCTTATGCTTACTACGAAACCAGAGAATTAGAATAGATGCTATAGCTATTAGATAAATTATTCCTCCAAACAACCTTGTCCCTAAAAGAGATTCATGGGGCGACATTTCTTTCCTCCTTTTTTCTCTTTTTCTTTTCTTTTGGAGAATAATATCCCCTTTGCCTTTCATACTGTCTTGTTGTTGAAAAGACTAAGACTCCTAAAAACACAACGCCTATTGGAACAACCCATATCATCACTTCTTTCATTTTTTAAACTCCTTTCTCAAAATTAATTAAATTTTAAATAAATAGCTTAAACAATAGCAGTAAAACCGAATTATTCTATTGTCAAAAAACTATCCAATATAATATATTTTACCATAAATTAGTAGATTTCGTCAAAAAATTGTTGACAAATTTTACTCAATTCTTCTTACATATTCGCCAGTCTGGATATTTACCTCAATAATATCTCCCTCTTTGATAAAAAGCGGGACATTTATTTTAGCGCCGGTTTCTAGAGTAACTTGTTTAGTGCCAGCTTCGGCCCGGCCGGCCCTGATTCCCGGTGGAGCTTCAATAACTTTTAAATGAACCTTAATTGGTAAAGAAATATTAATAGTTTTCTCTTTGTAAATCAGAGTTTCAACAATCTGTCCTGGCTTTAAAAATTGTGCTTGAGAGCCAATTTGTTCTTGATTTAAATTAAATCTTTTGGCCGGCTGGTCAATTCCTGAGAAGAAATACTGATTGCGATGAGTATACAAAAACTTTGCCCGAAGTTTTTTTAATTCTGCCTCTTCAAAAACATCTGAGGAGTGAAAAGTGTGGGAAATTACATTTCCTGTAATCAAATTTTTAATTTTTGTTTGCAAAACTGAATGACCCTTTCCTTTGAAGAGAGGCCGAGCCTCCAAAATTTCATGGGGTTCTTTATTTAAAATAATCCTTAATTCTTTTTTGAGTTTGTTGTAAGGAATCATTATGAGTTATTTGAGCGCTAAACCGATGAATTTTAAGTGGCCCCTTAAAAATTCTTCAGAACTCATTGGTTTTTTCCCTTCAAGTTGGAGTTTTTCAATTATAAGAAAGTCTTTTCCGGTCTGAGCAGCAATTTTATCATTGGGAGCTAAGTAAGTTTTTCCAGGGGGACCAAAGGGGCCGTTTTTTGTCTGTTTTAAGACATCGGCATCTAAAATTTTAAGATTTTTAAGCTTAAGGAAAGTAAATGCACCAGGCCAGGGTTGAAAAGCTCTAATTTGCCGCTCAATATATTCTGCTGGTTTTTTCCAGTCAATTTTCCCATCCTCTTTCTTAAGAATTTTCGTATAAGTTGCCTTCGTTTCATCCTGGGGAAAGGGTTTAATTTTTCCCTTTATCCATTTTGGAATCACTTCCAAAAGGAGGTTTGCTCCTTTTCCTGCCAATATGTTGTGTAGTTTAAGATAAGTTATTCTGGGATTTGTGATTTGAAATTTGGAAATTGCGATTATATCACCCTGGTCTACCTTTTCTGTCATTAAAATTATGGTTACGCCAGTCTCTTTATCACCATTTAAGATAGTATATTGGATTGGAGAACTGCCTCGCCATCTGGGGAGCAGGGAAGGATGAACATTTAAGCAGCCATACTCTGGAATTTCTAAGATTTCTTTTGGTAAAATCTGACCATAAGCGGCCACCACAATTAAATCTGGTTTTAGATTTGAGATTTCAGATTGAGAATCACAGATTTTTTCTGGCTGGACTATTGGAATTTTATATTTTTGGGCCGAAGTTTTGACTGGTGGGGGAGTGGTAATTTTTTTACGACCAACCGGCTTGTCAGGCGCAGTTACAACTAAAACTGGCTTAAAATTTGCTTTAATAAGCTCTTCTAAAATAATTACTCCAAATTCTGGAGTACCAATGAATATTATCTTCATAAGAAATTTAATCTATTTAATAGTTCTCCATTCTATTTCTTCTTTTTTTCCTGCAAATTCCAACCAATCGCCATCTGGCGAAATTACATACCATTTTCTCTTAGTTTCTGACCAAATCATAGGATTATTCTGGTAATAGGGTTTTTTAACCACTTCTTTTGGTTTTAATCTATCCAATTCCAGCCATTTTTTAAAAACTGTTTCAATAGCATAATCCAAATCTCTTGATTTTGCCCATTTGGCTACTTTATCAATAGCTTTTTTTGCTTTTTTGACCGACCCAGCCAACTCTAAAAGTTGCTTTGCAGGCCGAGTAAAGCGAGAATAAATTATTTTTCTTTTTTTAGCATTCCTCTTTAGCTCTTCTAAAGATAGTTCTTTAGTTTCAAAATAATGAGTGACGACTTGACGAATGGCCGTTTCTTTTTTAAGGTCGTCGTAATATTTAATTTCTCCTTTTTTTAAATACTCTTCAATTTTTTTTGCCATACTTTTTCCGATCTTTGGCAGTTTTTCAAGACCCTTTATACCTTTTTCTTTATAAATAAGCGAGACGTCATTTTCTAATTTTTTCAGGAATTCTGCGGCTTTACGATAAGCTGATGGTTTAAACTTTATTCCTTTTATTTCCAGAAGTTCGGCTATTTCATAGAATATTTTTGTAATTTTTTTATTCATATTTTTCTACAGTGAACCTATAAATTATAATTTTTTCTTTTTCAGGATTAATTCCTCCTTTCTGACAAGCAAGGGAAATTTGTTCCTCGACAGTGTTTATTCCTTTTAAATCTGGAAGTAAAAGCCCGGTTTTTGGAACAAAATGGCCGTTAAAAACTACATCAATACCAGTGGGTGAATTAATTGGTATTGTCTTTATAATTATACCAAATTTTTGAGGATTAAGTTCGGAAATATCTTTAACTAATTCTGGCTCACTCAGAATATAAACCGTATAAGAAAGATAGGGGAGCTCAGTTTTTTGAATTGGTCCAAATCTATAATCTTCAGTAGCTGCTGTAATAGTATTATGAATTATTTCCTCAGCAATATTCTCTTTTGTTGGCAGGTAAGTCCCAATACACCCCCGCAATTGGCCATTTTTCTCAATAGTAACAAAAGTGCCGGCTTTTCGGTCTTGTATCGCTTTTACTAAATCATTTGGCACCTCAATAATTTCTCCTTTTTCAACATAACTTTCCACTACCTTTTTGGCTAACTCAACATAAGGGTTCATTATTTTATTTATCATTTACTTAATACGTTTTTAATCCTTTCTGCTTCGGTTTCGACTATTTTACCATCATATTCGCCAGCGTGGGCCGGAGCTCCTTTGTAAATCGGCCTTTTCTGGTCTATGTGTAAATTGAAGATCAAATTCTCATTGCTTTCTTTAGTATATAAATGAAACCTAGGGAAACCGCTTTTTTCTAGCGGCCGGACAAAAGAGAGTCCATCTTTTTCTTCCTTCAAAAAATAATAGCCAATTTTCCTTACTAAATTCACAATATTTTCTCCTGCGTTTTTTATGATGAATTTCATAATTTTCCATCAACCTCTTTATTTAAACGATTAAAGAAATCGACCATAAATTTATGTCTTTCTCTAGCTATCCTTTTTCCTTCTTTGGTGAACATTCTATTTTTAATTTTTCTTAATTTAACCAAATATTCCCTGTAGGCAGAATCGTCTTTCGTGTATTCCTTGGTTTTTTTTATATCAACATTTTTATCGTGGAGTATTGCTCCAACCTCTCCGGCAAACAAAAATGCTCTCCCAATACCAGTGGCTCCAATGGCATCTAATTTATCGGCATCAAAAAGAATTTTTGCTTCTTTTGTCTTTGGTTTTTTACTTCCCCTAAATCGATTAGTTTCGATACAATGAATTATCTTCTCAATTTTTTCTTTTTTAACATTGTATTTCTCTAAAATTTTCCTGGCTAATTTTGCCCCTATTTTGCCGTGATCAACTCTTCCATTAGCTTCATCTTGATATTTTCTGCCAATATCATGCAAAATCGCCGCTAACTTCAAAATCTCTAAATCTGCTTTTTCCTCTCTTCCAATTTTCAAAACAAGTCCTAAAACCCTTTCCATATGACTCCAATCGTGACTTCCTTTTGCATCTTTAAAGTACTTTTGAGCCTCTGTTTTAATTTGTCCAAATAAATTCTTCATATTTTTTGCAATCCAAATTCTGTTTTACAAATCCAATCTCATCTTTTTCTGGAATTCAAAGAAACCGTATTTTTTTCAGGCAGCCAATCCAATCTTATTTCTTGAATCTACCGAAAGCCTAACATATTTTATTTTATTAGCTTTAAACCAGTTAATTAACTCTTTAAACACTTCTTTGCCTATACCTTTCCCTTGATATTTTTCCGAAATAAATGCAGTTGCAACTTTCCCAATTTTTTTTGGGACAGCGTACGGTTTAGATCTCTCAATCCTTCCAATAAAAAAACCTATAATCTTTTTTTTGTCTCTCATAATCAAAACTTTAGAATTCTTGCTTTTTAGATTCCTTAATAGATATCTCCTAGATACGTTTTGTTTCTCTTGTCCCGATTGGTAGTACTTATCAATTTTTCGATGAAAATCAGCTAAACCTTTGTTCAATTTTATAATTGAATTTAGATCTTTCTTTTTAGCTTCTTCAATTTTAATTTTTATTTGTTTCATATTTATAAATTAACATTTTCACATTCTCAAGAATGTTGGAATGTTTGGTTATCCTGGTTTAAAATTCGCCACCAGATAACCGACGCCAAAAGGGCCCTCATAAGATAAAATTTCTGGATGCCAATCAAGGCCTGATGCTTCCAATATTCCCAAAAGAAAAGAGAAGGAACGCAAACCGCACTCGCCAGCTTTAGGAAACATTTCGTCTAATTTTAAGAAGTTCTTAATATCTTTTTTTTGTAAATAATCTATTAGAGATTTATCAAATTTTAGACCATCGGGCTGAAAACCATAAGGACCCTCTTCTTTTAGACAATGAGATAAATCACCACTCGCCACAATTGCCACCTTTTTATTAGAGACCGGGTCTCTATCTATCTTCTGATAAACTTTTTTGCCTTTTTCAAAATAAAATTCAGGCGTTTCTAATCCCGTTAAATAAGTTTCAGTTTCTCCTTTAAAATCTTTAGCAAGAAAAAATAAAGGAACATTAAACCCCCAGTCTGGGTGAGGAGAAGAAATAATAATTAAATCCGGATTTGATTCTTTTAATTTCTTCCCCAAACTATTTAAACTTTCAATAGTTTTTTTGACCTCTTTTCTGTCTTTTTCAGAGCCGACCGAAGGTAAAATTATCGGTGGATGAGGAGAAATACACGCAAAAACAATTGGCATATTATTTTAAGATTATATTTAAATCCTGGCCGCATTTCGGGCATTTTCCATTTTTGTCTAAGCGGTGGATAATATAATTCGTTCTGTCAATTGCCAAAGCATTACATTTTGGGCAAAAAGTGTCTTCAGAGGGTAAACCAGGAACATTTCCAGTATAGACATATTTTAATTCAGCTTTTTTTCCAATATTATAAGCTTTTTCTAAAGTTTCAACTGCTGTATCAGGGAGATATTGGAGCTTCCAGGAAATTGCTCCACAAAATTGACTGATATGCCAAGGAGTTTCGGGACCCAGTTCGGTTTTAATAAAATTTGCGATTCTTTTGAATGTGCCGTCATCGTCATTTAGAGTCGGGATCACCAGAGTGGTAACCTCAACCCAGATACCTTTTTGTTTTAATCTTTTTAAACTATCTAAAACCGGCTGCAATTTACCTCCACAATATTTTTGATAAAACTTATCATCAAAACTTTTCAAATCAACATTGGCTGCATCCAAATAGGGGACAATCAAATCCAAGAGTTCTCTTGATAAAAATCCGCTGGTTACCCAGATGTTTTTTAATTCTTCCTTTTTTGCCAGCTTCATTGTATCTAAAGCATACTCTGAAAAAATAATTGGGTCGGTGTAGGTATAAGAAATGCTTGGAAGTTTATATTTTTTTGCCATCTCAACAATCTCCTGAGGTGATATATTTTCTCCTTCAATTCTTCCGGTTAATTTCGGTCTTTGAGAAATTTGCCAGTTTTGACATGAATGACAGGAAAATTGGCAACCAACTGTTGCTACCGACAATGATTGAGTGCCGGGTAAAAAATGAAAAAAAGGTTTTTTTTCAATCGGATCAATATTTAAAGCAACGGCTTTACCGTAAACTAAAGAGTAAAGTTTTCCCCCTTTGTTTTCCCTTACTCCGCAAATCCCTCTTTTTCCCGGTGAAATTACACAATAATGGGGGCAATTTCGACACTGAACTCTTTTTTTAGAAAGTTTTTTATAAAGATAAACCTCTTTCATCGAATTTTTGCTTGCAAAAATGAAGATAGAGAAGAGATGTTTCTCTTCGACTATACTTCAATTTATTTTATCATTTATCATTATTTTTTAAAAGAAAAAAAGCTCAGATTCTTTTGAATCTGAGCTTTTTATTAGGATGGATATAGAAGATAATTAATTCTGATCTTCAAGCTTTTTTACGGTAACTTCCCAGGGGCTGGAAGTAAACTTACCGGTAAAAATATCACTCCCTACATGTTGTTTCTGCTTACAGCCAATTTTAAGCCCAGAGAACTGAAAAGAGATATTCTTTTTCTTCCTTTCGATAATACATTGAAGATGGTCAGGGCTGTCAGAGCGTACATTGACTTCCAGGCTATTATCCCCATCTCCAAGAAGGCGAAAGAGTCTGAGAATTCCATCACTCTTTGTCTTTATGGCCCTTGAAAACAGCGTCTCAATAGTTCTACCACTAAACAGTACAGTTCTAAACTCTTTATCTTTAGCATAAACAGCTACTTTCATTCTTCCTCCTTATGAAATTGTTTAATAACCGATTTCAGTTTATATCGTTAGGAAGTTTTTGTCAAACGAAAAAAGTATGTTAAAATATTTCTAATGAGACACCGTCTTTTTATCGCCATAAATCTGCCGGAAGAAATAAAAAGGAAACTTTCAGAATATGAGGGAAAATGGCCAGAACTACCTATAAGATGGACAAAAGGGGAAAATCTCCATATTACTTTAATTTTTCTTGGTTATCTTTTAGACGAAGAACTTTTGGAAATTTGTAAAATTACCAAAGAGGTGGCCTCAAGAAATCAATCTTTTTCAATAAATTTAAATAAAATTTGTTATGGTCCTCCTAAAAAGATGCCGCCACGGATGGCTTGGGTTAATGGAGAAAAATCTCGAGAATTCACTGCCTTAAAAAATGATTTAGAAAAATCTTTAGGTATTTCAGAAGGGGTAAGTTTTTCTCCGGAAAAGCGAGTTTTCTCGCCTCATATTACTCTGGGAAGAATCAGAGCCTGGGAATTTCGGCAATTAGAAATTGAAGAAAGACCAGAAGTTAATGAAGATATTGACTTGAGTTTTGAAGTAAATTCAATTGAAGTTATGGAAAGCCAACTAAAAAGAGGAGGACCTAATTATGCGGTGCTGGAATCAGCACCGTTAAAATCCTAATTTCTAAACAAAATGAAGATTCATTTTATTGGCATTGGTGGAATAGGTATTTCCGCCCTCGCCAAATACTACCTAGAAAAGGGGCACAAAATTAGTGGTTCTGATTTAGTTTCTTCTGAAATTACTGAAACCCTTAAAAAATTAGGAGTTAAAATTTATATTGGTAAACATAAAGCCAAAAATTTACCAGAAGATACTGCTCTGGTAATTTATAGTCTGGCAGTTTTATCTAATAATTCTGAACTAACTAAAGCAAGAAAAATAGGCATTAAAGTTCAAAATTATCCTGAGTCATTGGGAGAACTGACAAAACAATACTTTACTATCGCTGTTTCTGGAACTCATGGGAAAAGCACAACGACAGCGATGATCGGTTTAATTTTAGTTAAAGCCGGTCTAAATCCTACGGTAATTGTTGGAACAAAACTTAAGGAATTCGGGAATTCCAATTGCAGGGTAGGGAAGGGTAAATATTTACTGATTGAGGCTGATGAGTGGCAATCCTCTTTTCTAAATTACCGGCCGAAGATAATTGTTTTAACAAATATTGAAAAAGAACATCTGGATTTTTATAAAAACCTGAACCATATTTTAAAAATTTATAAAAAATACATCGGGAATTTGTCCGAAAACGGAGCGTTAGTAGCTAATAGAAGTGATAAAAATATAAAAAAGATATTAGGTTCAAAATTATTAGATTCAAAAATTAAAATTAAAAAATTCACTTTAAAACAGAAAGAAGCCCAGAAATTAAAAAGGATATTAAAAGTTTCCGGAGAGCATAATCTTTTAAATGCTTTAGCGGCTTTGACAACAGCCCGGGCCTTGAAAATTCCTGATAAAATATCTTTCAAGGCCCTTTCAGAATATCAAGGTTCCTGGCGCCGCTTTGAGGTCAAAAAACTTAAAACTGACAACTTGCAACTTACAACTGTATCCGATTATGCTCATCATCCGACAGAGATTAAAGTGACTTTAAGAATAGCCCGAGAAAAATTTCCGAGGAAAGAAATTTGGTGTGTTTTTCAACCCCATCAATATCAAAGAACCTTTTATTTATTCAATGATTTTGTTAAAGTTTTTAAAGAATCCCTTAGAAAAGGACAGCGTAAACCTCTTCTTGATAAATTAATAATTACTGACATTTACGATGTTGCTGGCAGAGAGAACAAAAAAATAAAGAAAAAAATAAGTGCAAGAAAATTAATTAAAGCAATTAACGAACCTCAGGCAATTTATATTTCCACAATTAAAAAAGCAGCTGATTATCTAAAGAAAAATCTTCAGGGCAGGGAAGTGGTAATAATTATGGGCGCAGGAGATATTTATAAATTAGCTGAACAATTTTGATTAACTCTAATCTATCCACTTGACAAAGGAAAGGTAAAAAGAGAAAATAAGATAAGAAGTTTTCTTCTTTAAAAGGTCGCATTAAATTGAAAATTTTTAACTATTATGACTATTTTTTGGATAATCGTAGCTATCGTGGTGGTAGGATTAATAATCTGGTTTTTAAAAGGTAAAAAGAAAAAGGGGCCGGGAATTTCACCACCATCAGGAGGCCCGACAGTTTAAATTCTTAATTCAGAAAAAAATTAAAATAAAAAGCAGGGGCTATTTTGAATAGCTTCTGTTTTTTTATATTGACTGAACAGCTTAAATATGTAATAAAATAAAATGAGGTGTAACCTCGTTCTTTAAATTAAATTATATGTATAACGAAAAACTAAAAGTTGGAGTTATAGGATTGGGGCACCAATCTTTAGAAGACCATATCCCGGCCATCAAAGCATCTCAAGATGTTAAATTGGTCGGTGTCGTTGACATCAATAAACAAAAGTTAAAATCTTTCCTTAAGGAAAATAATGGCGTCAAGGGATATAATAAAGTTGATGATTTGCTTAAAAGCCAGAAATTGGACTTTATTATCGTTGCGATACCTCATTGCTTTCATTACGAAATTACGAAAAAAATACTTACCAGTAAAATTCATGTTCTTAAAGAAAAACCGTTCGCCACTTCACTGGTCCAGGCCGAAGAATTAAGAGATATTGCCGAGAAAAATAATGTTCAGGTCGCAGTTACTCTTCAAAGAAGATTTAATCCGATTTATTCAACATTCTTTCAGCTGATTGATAAAATCGGGAAATTATTTTATATAGAGGCGAGATATACTTTTTATACTTATAAACCTTATGAAGGATGGAGAGGCAACAAAAAATCGGCTGGCGGAGGATGTCTTATTGACATGGGTTATCATATAATTGACCTTTTGATATGGTATTTTGGCTTACCGGAAAAAATTTTTGCCGAAATGTCATGTTCGGCAAAAGAAAATATTGTTTATGACGCCGAAGATACGGCTCAAGTCATATTCAGATATGAAAAAAAGAATATCTGGGGCTCTTTAGTTATTTCAAGAGTTATTCCGCCAAAACAAGAATATCTCAACGTCTACGGCACAAGAGGAATCATACACCTTGAGAGAGGAAAAATTGAAAGGTATTCATCGGATGGAAAATTACAGGAAACTCTGCAGAGAAAAAACAGCTGGCCCTCAGCAGCCCGAGATCAAATTGAATATTTTATTAAGGTTATTCGCGGAGAAAGAGAAAATATCAGTAATCCCAATTTTCATCTGAATCATCTCAGTTTTATTGAGGCGAGTTATGAATCAAATATAACGCATCGATACGTAAAGACTCATAAATTCTTGAAAAAAAATTAAATTAATGACACAAAGTTCGAAAAAAAAATTAGCGCTTTTGGGAGGAGAAAAAACTCTGACTGCTTCCGCTCCGCGCTTTATCTGGCCCCCGATAACAAAGAAAGAAGAAAAAGCCCTACTACGACAGCTTCATAAAAGTGTTTCTATATATGATAAAAGTGGAATTTTTTTAGAGTTTGAAAATAAATTCGCAAGCTATCATAAAAGGAAATATGCACTTTTATGCAATTCCGGTACGACTGCCGTTCATTCAATGTTCGTTGCCGCAGGATTAAGAGAAAATGATGAAGTTATCTGTCCGATTTATACATTTTTTGCCACAGTAACACCGCTTTTATTTACCGGCGCAAAGCCGATATTCTGCGATATTGATAAAAATGGTAATATCGACCCGGCAGAGATAGAAAGAAAAATAACGAAAAGGACAAAAGCGGTGGTTATCACGCATATGTGGGGCATACCTTGTCAGATGGATAGAATTATTCGTCTGTGCAAAAAAAATAAACTGCTTTTATTGGAAGATTGCTCTCATGCCCATGGCGCAAGATATAAAAATCGTCTTGTGGGTACTTTTGGAGATATGGCAATCTGGAGTTTGCAAGGTTCTAAAATTATAAGCGGGGGCGAGGGAGGAATTTTATTAACAGACAATAAAGAATTCTATTACAGAGCTCTTTTGCTCGGTCATTACAATAAACGCTGTAAACAAGAAATACCAAAAGGGCATAAATTATATAAGTATCATATTACCGGAATGGGATTAAAATATCGAGCTCATCCTCTGGCAGTCTCTTTAGCTCTTTCCGGATTAAAAAATTTAGAAAAACGGCTCAGAATAAAAAGGGACTTTGCGAAGAAAATTATAAAAGAGTTTAAAAAAATTAAAGGATTACGTCCGCCGGATTTATCAGCTAAAATAAAACCTTCCTGGTATGCGCTGATACTGCAATATAGAAAGGAAAAGTTAGAAAATTTAGATATTGAATATTTTTATAAGGCGCTGATTGCAGAAGGACTGGCTGAAGTCGATCGCCCGGGTTCCACCTGCCCGCTCAATCTTTTGACTTTATTCCAGAATCCAAAACCTCTTTTTCCTGTTTATAAAAAGTATCCCTTTTCCTATAAAAAGGGCGATTTTCCGAAGGCAGAAAAATTTTATCAAAATGCAATCAAAATACCCGTTTGGGCCCTCAAAAAGGACTCAAAGGCGGTTAAAGCATACATTCGCGGAATAAAAAAAGTTATCAATAATTATCGCGATTTGTTATGAACAGCAAAAAAAATATCCAAAAAATAGTGTTAGGGGGCATAGTGATAAAAAACAATAAAGTCCTAATTCTTCAACGGCATAAAGATGAAGCCATTTATCCTAATCTTTGGGAACTGCCCAGCGGTAAAAAAGAGCCGTTAGAAGAATCGAAAAATTCTTTGCTTCGCGAAGTCAAAGAAGAAACAGGGCTTGACATTAAAATTATTATGCCTTTTTCCGTTTTCGATTATCAAATTGAAAAATCGGAAGAAATTTATGATACTACTCAAATAAATTTTTTGGCCGAACCGATAAAAAGAGACGATGAAGTCAGGTTAAGCGATGAACATCAGGATTTCGCCTGGATACCTGAAAATGAAATTGACAAATATAACCTTACTGAAAAAACTAAGGACGTCATTAAAAAAGCATTTAAATTTATCTCAAGCAATTAATATTTTTTTAAAAAACAGGCGCGAAATTTTGACTCTTCGCGCCTGAGGCTGTTGCCTTATTCAATTTTAAGAATTTTAAAGATTTTTATTTTTCCTCCGATTATCCCTTTTTTTCTTTCGCCGACTTTTCCATTAATGAGTATGATGGCAAGGGGACACTTATAAGATATTCTATTTTGGCCCTTTAAAACTATATAGCTTCCGATTTTGAAAGTTTGTATTTTTTTCTTTGTTTCGTCTTCTATTTTAACAACTCTTCCAATATCTACCTTATCGCCCGAAGGATTCGGAGTGATTACCTCGGCATTAGCTTTAATGTACGTCAATTCTTGTAATCGCTTTGACCACATATTATATTCTCGATGAGCATCTTCAAAGCCGAAGTTGTCATGCCAGGTATCAGCGCCGTCTTTACAGCTTTCGCCAATTCTTTTTTTGGTTTCTTTAATTTTCTCCAAAATAACACCAACCTCATTGTTGAGATCTTTAAAATCCTCTTTTAAGAAGTAAAACAACTTTTATCCCTCCCTTTCTCTAAAATGACCTATTCATAGTATGCCAAAATTCATAATTATTATCAAATCCTCTGAGTGGATGCCTCAATTCTGAGAGACGTCTTTTATTTTTAAAGAGAATTTATTATAATAAATCTAATATAACATAGGCGAAGAGATCTTCATTCTCTTCTTCACCATTTGTTCCACTCGAGTATGCAAAGAGTTTTAACTTCAGAAACAGTTAAATATATTAATAAAAAAGCTAAGGTCTGCGGTTGGGTTAAAACTATAAGGTCTCATGGTAAGATTATTTTTATTGATCTTCGAGACAGAAGCGGGATTTTGCAATTAGTTTTTACCCCAAGGACTCCTTCTTTATATGCAAGGGCTCAACAATTGAGACCAGAATGGGTGATTGCCGCTGTTGGTAAAATTAAAGAAAGACCAAAAGAAATGATAAATCCTAAATTGGAAACTGGCAAGATAGAACTTCAGCCAGGAAAATTAGAAATTTTTTCCCGGGCAAAAACTCTGCCTTTTTCTATTGC
This sequence comes from uncultured Candidatus Saccharibacteria bacterium, assembly GCA_964431915.1. Classification (GTDB taxonomy): domain Bacteria; phylum Patescibacteriota; class Minisyncoccia; order Minisyncoccales; family CAZKCU01; genus CAZKCU01. The sequence continues at coordinate 280,335 of CAYSLI010000001.1, forward strand.
TACTTCAGGCTATGAAATAGCAGAAGAAAAGAGGCTAAAATACAGGTATCTTGATTTGAGAAGAGAGAGAATGAGAAAAAATTTAGCAATTCGCCAGAAAGTTATCCACTTTATGAGAGATTTTCTTCAGAAAGAAGGATTTATAGAAGTGGAAACGCCAATTTTAACCAAATCAACGCCAGAGGGAGCCAGGGATTTCTTGGTTCCCTCCCGTTTGCAACCTGGTAAATTTTACGCTCTTCCCCAATCACCCCAGCAATATAAACAATTATTACAGGTTGCTGGAATAGAAAAATACTTTCAAACGGCCAGATGTTTAAGAGACGAGGACCCAAGGGCAGATAGACAGGCAGAACATACCCAATTAGATATTGAAGTGGCATTTACTTCCCAGAAAGAAATTTTAGATTTAGTCGAGAGATTATATACAACTTTAGCTAAGAAATTATTTCCTGAAAAGAAAATTACTAAAATTCCTTTCCCCAAAATAACTTATAAAGAGGCAATTGAAAAATACAACTCTGATAAACCCGATCTACGAAAAAATAAAAAAAATCCAGATGAACTTGCCTTTTGCTTTATTGTTGATTTTTCAATGTTTGAATGGCATGAAAAGGAAAAAAGATGGGGAGCAATGCATCATCCTTTTACCAAACCCCAAACCGAGGATATCTCTGAGATTAAGAAGTATCCAGAAAGAGTTTTGGCTTACCAATATGACTTTGTTTTAAACGGCTGTGAAATTGGCGGCGGCAGTCTAAGAACCACTAATTTAGACGTATTAACCGCCGTCTTTGAGGTTTTGGGCCATAAAAAGCAGGAGATTAGAAAACTGTTTAGTAACTATTTTGAAGCATTTAGTTATGGAGTTCCGCCTCATGGCGGGATTGCTCCAGGTATTGATAGATTTTTGGCAGTTCTCTTAGCAGAACCCAATATTCGAGAAGTAATGGCTTTCCCTAAAACCGGAGACAACCGAGACCTAATGATGGACATTCCAGCTGAGGTTTCTAAAGAACAATTAAAGGAACTCCATCTTAAAATAATAAAACCTAAAGGGCGATGAGAACTACGTTCTCATCTTCACCTTCGCTTTCTTCGGAAGCTTGGTAGGCGAAAGAAGATAAATCTTCTTCTTCACCTTCGCTTCCTTCGGAAGCTTGGCATGGGCGATGAGTAAAAATTTTAAATTTTTTTTATTAGTTTTTGTTTTAAGTCTGCCTTTTTGGTGGGGGGTAAATGTTTTGGGAGAAAGATTAGAAAATTTTTTTTATTGGTGGGGAATAACCGAGAATTCTCAAATTTTAGCTGCCCAGCTGAATCAAAAAATTCTGGAAGCAAAATTAGAAAGTTTAAAACCTATCCGCAATCAGCAAGTTGAAGACTTGGAAGTTAAAGCGAGTTCAGCTATTTCGGTTTTGTTTGAGCCACAAGAGAATAAAGAAAAAATCCTTTTTGAAAAAGAAATTAATAAAAAGTTGCCAATTGCCAGTTTAACAAAATTGATGACGGCCTTGGTTGTTTTGGATAACTACGATTTTTCAAAAGAAATTAAAATTTCTGAAAAAGCAGTGGAACAACCAGAAGATCTCGGAAAATTAGTAGCTAAAAGAACTTTCCCTGTGGAATATCTTCTTTATCCATTACTAATGGAATCAAGTAACGATGCGGCTTTTTCCCTGGCTAATGATTATGATGGCATGACAATAGAAAAATTCGTTGTATTGATGGATTCCACGGCTCAAAAGTTAAATCTTAACGATACTTTTTTTGTAAATCCTAGCGGACTCGACCCTGAAGAAAATTCACCTGAAGCTAAGATAAATTATTCAACTGCGAGCGATTTAGTGAAGCTGACCAAAGAATTATTAAAAAAACCTCTAATTTGGGAAATTCTCTCTACTTCAAAATATGACTCTTATGGCCCAGAACTTGTAAATACTAATGAACTTTTAGGAGAAATTCCGGGAATAGTTGGAGGGAAAACCGGCTATACCTATATGGCCAGGGGTTGTATAGTTTTAGTAACAATCGCTCCAAAAGATACGGGTTTCTTAGTGAATGTAATTTTAGGAGCAGACGGACAAAATGGCAGATTTGGCGAAATGGAAAAATTAGTAAATTGGGTCAACATAGCTTATAAATGGTAATTAAAAAGTGGTCTCCAAATTGCTATTGCAATTTGGGGTAAGAAATTATGTCCTTTTACGAAAATCCAGATTTGGCAATAAACGTTATTAAAATTTTTACATTAGGCGCTCTGGGATTCATCGTGGCATTTTTGTTGACCCCTTCCTTAACCCATTTTTTGTACAAACATAAACTCTGGCGAAAAAAAGTAAGAGAAAAATCCTTAGACGGAAGAGAACTTCCTTTTTTTCAAAAATTTCATACCAAAGGCGAAACCCAAACTCCCAGATTCGGGGGAATATTAATTTGGGTAACGACTCTGATACTGGCAATTCTATTTTTTGTTCTTTCTAAAACTGACATCTGGTGGTTTGAAAAATTAAACTTTTTAAGCCGTTCTCAAACCTGGCTACCTCTTTTGACTTTAGTTTTAGCTTCTTTGTTGGGGTTGGCAGATGATATTTTACAAGTTTTTAGCAAAGGTAAACATATTGATGGAGGCTTATCTCTCAGGTACCGCCTAATTTTAGTCGGATTTATTGGCCTTGTGGGCGCCTGGTGGTTTTTCGCAAAATTGGGCTGGCAAACTATTCATATTCCAGGAATAGGAGATTTTCTAATTGGAGCCTGGTATATTCCTTTTTTTGTACTTGTCATGATGGCAACTTACAGTGGGGGAGTAATTGATGGTCTTGATGGCCTATCTGGGGGAACTTTTGCCACAATTTTTGGGGCTTTTGCCGTAATTTCTCTTTGGCGAGGGCAAATTGATTTGGCTGCTTTTTGTGCTGTAATTTCAGGAACAATTTTGGCCTTTTTATGGTTTAACATTCCTCCAGCCAGATTTTATATGGGAGAAACTGGGATATTGGGTCTTTGTACTTCTTTGACTGTTGTCGCCTTTTTAACTGATTCAGTTTTGGTTTTGCCAATAATTGGATTTTTATTAGTGGTTGAATCGGGCTCGGTAATTTTGCAACTTCTTTCCAAAAAATTTCGCCACAAAAAATTGTTTTTAGCTGCTCCCCTTCATCACCATTTTGAAGCAAAAGGCTGGCCTTCTTACAAAGTAACAATGAGATTTTGGGTAATTGGAGTGGTTATGGCATTTATCGGGGTGGCTATTCGCCTGTTAGGCTAAAAAAATATGACAAATCAACACCTACCCGCTAAGACAACCAAAGTTGCTCTACCGGGTATAGGTATTTTTGATTCCGGTTTTGGGGGTTTGGATATTCTTAGAGAAATAGTCAGGGTTCTGTCGGAATATGACTATATTTATCTGGGAGATACAGCCAGAGCGCCTTATGGCAGTCGCTCGCAAGAATTGATTTACAAATTCACTGAGCAAGCGGTTAATTTTTTATTCAAGCAAAGTTGTGGATTGATAGTTTTGGCTTGTAATACTGCTTCAAGCGAGGCGCTGCGGAGAATTCAACAAGAATACCTGCCAAATCATTATCCGAAAAGAAAAGTTTTAGGTGTTATTATCCCGACAGCCGAGACGGCGGTTAAGCTAACAAAAAACAACCGTATTGGCGTCATTGCCACCGAAGGAACAGTTGCCTCAGGTGTATTTGAACGAGAACTTAAGAAACTAAATCCAGCTATAACTGTTTTTCAAAAGAGCTGTCCTTTATTGGTGCCGATTGTTGAGACGGGGCAATATAACTCTGAAATAGCGAAGAACGTCATTAAAAATTATCTCAATCCTTTAATTAAACAAGGCATTGATACTTTAATTTTAGGCTGCACTCACTATGGTTTACTAAAGGATAAAATTAGAGCAGTCGCCGGAAAGAATATAAATCTTATTTCCGAGGGCAGGATAGTTGCCGATAAATTAAAAGATTATTTAGCGAGACATACCGAGATAGAAAATAAACTTCATAAAAGTTCGAGAATTAAATTTTTAACAACGGATTTAACCGATAAATTTCAAATTTTAGGCAGCCGGTTCTTCAGCAAGCCAATTAACCCAGAAAAAGTAATTATCGAAGTCAAACCTCAATAATTCTCAACCTCAATGATCCTCTTAGGAAGAGTTCTTACCAAGGAGAGTTGAGGGAAGAAATCTTTTCAGATGATGTGAAGCATCTTAAAATGTTTTACTTTCTGAAATCGAAAGATTTTCTCCTTCTTCTCCTCTTTTTTTTGGTTTAAATTTGTGATATCCTAAAAGTAGAATGGAATTAGGTGAATTAAAAGACAAAAGTATCCTAATTTTGGGGTTTGGCAGGGAAGGGATAGATACTTTTAAATTTTTAAGAAAATTATTTCCTGAAAAGGTTTTGGGAGTAGGAGATAGAAATGAAAACGTCAAATTTCAAGCGCCAAATGCCAAAAAAATTAAGTGGCACTTGGGCGAAAATTATCTCAAAGCTCTTAAAAATTATGCTCTTATAATTAAATCGCCTGGGATTTCTATTCATTTGCCAGAAATTGAAAAAGCATTTAAAGAAGGAAAGATAACTTCCCAGACCGAAATTTTCTTTGAAAATTATCCCGGAAAAATTATCGGCATCACCGGCACCAAGGGAAAGGGCACCACCAGCTCTTTAATTTATGGAATTCTAAAGGAAGGAGGATTTAAAGTTCATTTGGTTGGCAATATTGAAAAACCTGTTTTATCGGCACTTTTAAAAGCTAAAGTTAATGATATTTTTGTCTATGAGCTGTCCAGCCACCAGTTATACAATCTTAAAAGGAGCCCTCAGATTGCTGTTTTTTTAAACCTTTTTGCAGCCCATTTGGATTATTACAAAAATTTTAATGAATACATAAGGGCAAAAGCCAATATCACTAAACATCAAAGAAGGAAAGACATTTTAATTTATAATTATGAAGATAAACTCATCCGAGAAATTGCCAAAGAGAGTAAAGCCCAGAAAATTCCCTTTAGTTCCAAAATACCATTTGAATTTTTATCCAGCTGGAGAAAAAGTCGAATGAAGGGAAATTTTAACCTTTTGAATGTGATGGCGGCGGTTACAGTCGGAAAAGTTTTGGGAATCTCAAAGAAAGATATTGCCAGAGCCATTGAAAAATTTAAACCATTATCTCACCGATTGGAATTCGTTGGAAAATGCAAGGGAATAGAATTTTATAATGATTCTTTGGCAACCGTTCCTCAGGCAGTTGAGGCGGCATTGGAAGCCTTGGAAAATAATAAAGTAAAAACCCTGATTTTGGGCGGCTATGACCAAGGAAGTATTGATTTTACTTCTTTGGCAAAAAAGATTTTAGAAAGCAGAATAAGAACTCTTATTTTTCTCTCGCCTGGTACAGCTGAAATAATCTGGCAGAAAATTTTATCTTTAAAAACAAAAAAAAGAAGTTTGCCTGAAGCATTTTTTGTCTCCTCAATGAAAAAAGCGGTTAAGATAGCTTATCAAAAAACAAAGAGGGGGGAGATTTGTCTGCTTTCACCGGCCAGCCCGAGTTTTAATCTTTTCCGAGACTACAAAGAAAGAGGCAATTTATTTAAAAAAAATGTAAAAAAGTATGCCCGGTAGAAATCCTCATCGTCCTGATTATATTTTAGCTGGAGCCATAATGATTTTGTTGATTTTGGGAATTTTAATCCTATCCAGTGTTTCAGCTACCCTTTCTCAGGAAAAATTTGGCACTACTTTTTATTTTTTAAATCACCAAATCTTTTTCGGATTAATTCCAGGGATAATCTTAGCTTTTCTATTTTTTAAGATTAAATTGGGTTTTTTAAAAAAATGGTCTCCGTTATTCCTTTTAATAAATTTAGGGCTGGTGGGAATGGTTTTTTTGCCTAAGATTGGAAGTGGAGCTGGAGGGGCAACGAGATGGATTTCAGTAGGTCCAATTTCCTTTCAGCCTTCAGAATTTTTAAAACTTACCTTTATCTTATATTTGGCAAGTTGGTTAACCAGCAAAGCTAAAAAAGCTATACCAAGTAAAAGACAAAAGATATTCAGCGAAGCCTTAATTGCTTTCTTAATAATAATCGGGTTAATAAGTTTGTTTTTAATTTTTCAGCCGGATATTAGCACTTTGGGAATAATTGTTTTGGTTGCAGCATTAATGTATTTCCTGGCTAGGACTCCTTTGTGGCACAGTATCTTAATATTTTTAGTTTCTTCAGGGAGTCTATTGGCTTTAATAAAAGTTGCTCCTTATAGAGCCAACCGTCTTTCAGTTTTTTTAAACCCTTTGCTTGATCCAATGGGAAAAGGTTATCAGATAAAACAGGCTCTGATTACTGTGGGGTCGGGAGGAATATCTGGTTTAGGTCTTGGAATGAGTCTCCAAAAATTTGGGTTTTTACCCCAATCAATGTCAGATACAATTTTTGCCATATTTGCTGAAGAAACAGGATTTATTGGATGTTTAATTTTAATTTTCCTATTTTTAATTTTTTTCTGGCGGGGATTTAAAATTGGAAAATCCACTCAAGATAAATTTTCTCAATTAACCGCCCTGGGAATTACTTCCTGGATTGTCCTTCAAGGATTTATCAATATCGGAGCTATGATTGGAATTTTACCCCTGACTGGCGTTCCCTTGCCTTTTATCAGCTATGGAGGGTCACATTTAATTGTTGAACTTATTGGAATTGGAATCTTACTTAATATTTCAAAATCTAAACCATGAGGATTTTATTTACCGGTGGAGGCACCGGAGGTCATATTTTTCCAATAATTGCCGTCGTGAGAGAGATAAGAAGAGTTTTTCCAAACTCAGAAAAACTGGAGTTTTATTATATTGGCCCGAAAGATGAAATTTCCTCGATTTTACTTTTTCAGGAGGAAATTAAGGTTAAAAGAGTTTTAGCCGGAAAAATTCGGCGCTATTTCGGATTTCTTGCAATCTTGCAAAACTTTATAGATGTTTTATTTAAAATCCCAATAGGTATAATTCAGGCTCTTTTTTATATTTTCTTTTTGGCCCCTGACCTTATTTTTAGCAAAGGAGGATATGGTTCAATTCCAGCCGTCATTTGTGGCCGGCTTTTGGCAGTCCCGATTTTTTTACATGAATCAGATATTGCTCCAGGCCTTGCTAATAGATTTTTAAGTCGATTTTCTTTGGAAGTTTTTGTTTCCTTTCCAGTTCAAAAAACTGAATTTTTTTCACCAAAAAAAATGATTTCAGTTGGCAATCCAATCAGAAAAGAAGTATTGGAGGGTTCAAAAGAAGAAGCTAAAAAAACATTTAAATTGACAGGGGAAAAACCGATAATTTTAGTTTTAGGCGGTTCTCAGGGAGCCCAAAGAATTAATGATATGTTGCTTCAGGTTTTACCTCAAATTTTGCTAAATTTTGAAATAATTCATCAAACAGGTCTAAAAAATTTTAAAGAGGTAAAAGCTGAGGCGGAAATTATAATAACCGGAGAATTAAAAAAGTATTATCATCCTTTTCCATTTTTAGAGGAAACAAAGCTTAGCCAGGCCTACCAAGCTGCAGATTTAGTTGTAGCAAGAGCGGGATCTGGAACTATTTTTGAGATTTCAGCTGTAGGAATACCAAGTATTTTAATTCCCTTACCTGAATCTGCCCAAAACCATCAGGTAAAAAATGCCTATTTATATGCTGAAACAAAATCTGCCTTAGTACTTGAGGAGGAAAATTTAACTCCCCATTTCTTCTTTGAAAGACTAAAACATTTATTTTCTTATCCAGAAGAGCTGGAAAAAATGAGAAGAGAAGCTAAAGAATTTTCCAAACCCCGAGCGGCTCGAGTAATTGCCGAATACATTGTAGAATATTTAACTCAATAAGAGAAAATGAATCCTGAAGAATTAGAATTTAAACTTAGCAAACCGGGAGAAATAAGAACGAGATTTGCTCCTTCACCAACAGGTTTTTTGCATCTTGGAGCTAGCAGAACTGCTCTTTTTAACTATCTTTTTGCTAAAAAAAATCAAGGCATCTTTGTCCTGAGAATTGAAAATACTGACATAAAAAGGTCTACCTCTCTGTTTGAAAAAGACATTATAGAGGGTTTAAAATGGCTCGGCCTCGATTATGATGAAGGTCCGGAGATTGGCGGAGATTACGGCCCCTATAGACAAAGTGAAAGAAGCAATATCTATAAAAAATATTTGGAAAAATTATTAAAAGAAGGTAAGGCCTACCATTGTTTTTGTTCAGAAGAAGAACTGGAAGCTCAAAGGCAATACCAAATAAGCATTGGTCAACCTCCTCGCTATAATGGGAAATGTCGAGACCTTTCCCCAAAGGTGGTAAAAAAGTATTTAAGCGAAGGAAAAAAGTCTGTCATCAGATTTAAAGTTCCCCCCAAAAAAGTAAAGTTTGAAGATATAATCCGGGGCCAGATAGAGTTTGAAGCCGATTTACTAGGAGATATTGCTATTGCCAAAAGCCTAACCACTCCTCTTTATAATTTTGCCGTAGTAATAGATGACTTTGAGATGAAAATCACTCATATAATCAGGGGGGAGGACCATCTTTCCAACACCCCAAAACAGATTCTAATTCAAGAAGCTCTAAATTTCCCCCGGATAAAATATGCTCATTTGCCCCTGATTTTGGGCCCAGACCGAACCAAATTATCAAAAAGGCATGGAGCTATGGCTATTACTAAATATAAGAAAGCAGGGTATTTACCAGAAGCCGTGATTAATTTTATGGCTTTTTTGGGCTGGAATCCGGGGGAAGAGAGAGAAATTTATTCCCTTCCATCTTTAATTAAAGAATTTTCAATTGAGAGATGCCAAAAAGGAGGAGCAATTTTTAACATTAAAAGATTGGACTTTCTAAACGGTTTTTATATCAGACAGCGGTCAATTGAAAAATTAACAAAAATCTGCCTTCCTTATTTATTGGAGGCTGAATTAATAGAAGAATACAAACCATCTACGCCTATCCACCAGAAGAAGACTCCAAAAAGAGGAAATCCTGAAACACTAAAACTTATTCCAGAAACCGAGTCAAAATTTAAAATCAAAGAAACCGGAGAAATTATAAATCTGAATGAATTAGAAAAAATCATTTCGCTTTATCAAGAAAGATTAAAGAAATTATCTGAAATTTCCGAATTAACTGATTTTTTCTTTAAAGAGAAATTGGAATACGATAAGAATTTATTGAGATGGGAAAAAATGTCGGATAAAGAAATAGAATATTCTCTTGATAAATTAGAAAAAATATTATCTAAAATAGAAGAGAAGAATTGGTCAGAAGAAAATTTAGAAAAAGTTTTAATGCCAGAAGCAGAAAAAATAGGGGATAGAGGAAAACTTTTGTGGCCCTTAAGAATTGCTTTAACCGGCAAAGAGGCCTCGGCCGGACCATTTGAAATAGCTGAAATATTGGGAAAAGAAAAAGCCTTAAAAAGAATAATCAGAGCAGGTAATATTTTATGTGCTTTGGAAAAAGATAGGGGATCAAGTCGAAGAAACTAAAGTTTCTTCTCCATCTTCGCTTTTGCTACGCAAAAGCTTGCTGAATCAAGTCGAAGAAACTAAAGTTTCTTCTCCATCTTCGCTTTTGCTACGCAAAAGCTTGCTCTATGAAGAAAGCAATAACAATTTTAATTCTATTTGGGTTTTTATTGCCAAGTTTTTCTTTTGTTCAGGGGGCTAATCAGTCTTCCCAACCACCAGAAACCTTAAAAGAGGCAGAAATTGTTGGAGGAAAGATTTTAAGACTCTTCCCTGAGGTCTTAAAAGGCGTATGGCAAGAGGCCTTGGAAATTTGGCACAAAATGGGGAGAAAAGTTAAAAGTTTCTTGGATTCTTACATTTGGCCCTGGTTTCAAAATATCTGGCAGAAAATCCTTTTTTCCTTTGGAAAAGAAATTAAAGAAAGAAAACCTGTTATTGAAAAAGAATTTGAAAAAGAAAAAGGGGAAATGAAAACTGAGATACCAAAGGTTGGAAAATCGCTCTGGGAAAGATTTAAGGAAATAATAAAATAAAAAAGAGAGGATTAGCATTTTTATTTTATCAGTTAAGTCAATCTTGACTTTTTTAGAAAGAAATATATAATCTTTTTAGAACACAAGCGCTAATTTATTTGGCCACCTGACCTGACCAAAAGTCAAACAGGTAAAATAAAAAAATAAAAAGGAGGAGGAATTATGGAAACGTCAGAACCCAAAATCTTGATGATAAGGGTTTCCACAAAAGAGCTCTATGAAAAAGTTGTAAGAAAGGCAATTGAGGAAGGCTGCAGGTGGCGCGATGGTAACAAAAGAGATATAAACCAAGATTATTGGAGCTATGGGGGCAAAAATACTATAATATACATATATACGAAGCGTAGAAAGAAAGTGCTAACGTATGGCAGCTTTGAGCGTAAAAGACCAGATGATAGCTATATTATTCTGACAGCACAGGAATATCTACAGAGAAAATAATAGTTTTCTGTAAAATCAAAATAATTAGCAGCGCCCATTAATCATGGAGGATTTTTAATGGGCGCTTTATCATTTCTGAAAATAATAAACCTACCATCCAACCATAGGGGAGTACTTGACAAGGGTCTTTGTACTCCTTATTATTAATATAGATTAGTGAGTATAATATCCCTTACACTCATAAATATATGCTAAAGTCTTCTAGGTCAATAATAGACTATATCCCCCGCTTTTTAGATTATTGTGAAATTGAAAAAGGATTAGCAGATAAAACGCAAAAGAATTATGATCACTACCTCACTAAGTTCGTCTCTTGGCTCAAAAAGATCAAAAAAGATGATTTACTGCCCCACGAGCTAACAGCTGACGATGTCTGGGCTTATCGCTTATATTTAAGTCGTTATACAAACGAAAAAGGCCATCCTTTGAAGAAAGTCTCCCAGAACTACTATTTAATAGCTTTAAGAGCCCTTTTAAGCTATTTTACCGCCAAAGATATAGTTTCACTACTTCCAGCTAAAATAGGTCTTCCAAAAGGCTTTAAACGCGAAAAAATAGCTAATTTCCTTAATTTAGAGCAAATTGAGGCACTTTTATCGGCTCCCCGCCTTCAAACCCCAAAGGGACTTCGAGACAGAGCTATTTTAGAAACCTTAATAGCTACAGGTTTTAAAATTAGACAAATAACGAGCCTTAATAAAGATCAGCTTTCTGTTATACCAGGAAAAGTATTGCCTCATGTTAAAGAATATTTACAAACTAGAAAAGATAAAAATAGTGCCCTATTTGTTAATTATAGAGCAAAAAAGGCTTCCATCGGAGGAAGGTTAACTGCTCGTTCTATTGAAAGAATCGTCAATTATTACGGGAGAAAAATTGGTCTCCTATTTTTGGTTACCCCTGAGACATTGCGCTGGGCACGCGCACACGCTCTTTCAAATAAAAAAATTAAAATTCAAAGACCTCAAACGCATAAAATTTCTAAAATTAAAAATTATGCTTTAATAAATAATTCTTCAATAATTCCTTCAAAAGTATCCTCTACTTGGAACGCTGTCGAAAATATTATTAATAAGGAAGTACTTTGGTTAAAAAATAATATTCCGGTTTTGCCAGAGAATTACAAAGAAAATCCTCCGTTTTTAAAATATGATGAGATTATTCTGCGTAAAATAGCGATTCTAATAGCAAGTGGAAGAGTTATTGCTGTTGAGTTGATAGCAGAAAACAATAAAGATTTATGGAACAGTCATACGGAAAAATCTAATTTTAAAAAAGTAAGTAGATATGGTCGAGGATGGCATAAAAAAATGATGGATGTAATTTATGAATATTTTAAATCACGAGGTTGCAAAGTAGCCTTAGAACCTATTTTAAATTATGGAAGAGCAGATTTAGAAATTTACTCAAGTTTAAATAACTCTCTTTTTATTGAAGTAGGTACAGTATCCTTATTTAAACTTTGGTACAATCTCTCAACAATGAAAAATGTTAGTTTTTTGGTTATTCCTTCTGAAAACAATGCAATAGAATTTAAAACCTGACTATTATGAAAAATATTCAACTTCCTAATTTAGACGATTTTCTCCTAAATCTACAAGTGAACAACTTTTCTCAAGAAACAATTTATAATTATGAAAGAGATTTAAAGGTTTTTGAAAATTTTTTAAATGAAATAGATATTGAATTTGATAATATTAATAAAAAAACGATTCTTAATTATAAGGCTTATCTTATTTCCCGAGACAGAAAAACCCCAAAAGCTCAGAAAGGTAAAAAAAGGTTAGCTAGCTTTTCAATGAATCGCATGTTATCTGCGCTTCGTTCTTATTCAAAGTATTTAATTGATACTGATTATAAAACACCGATTTCCCCAAGCGAAATTAAATTGGTAAAAACTGAAAAAAAACATCCGAGAGTTTCAGAATTTGAAGAAATAATAAAATTAATTGAATCACCTGACCGATTTGAGAAAAATAAAATCGTTGCTGCACGCAATCGAGCAATACTTGAAACTCTATTTTCTACCGGAATGAGGATTTCGGAATTAATTAATTTAAAAAAAGAACAAATAGATAAGACTGGTAGGGTTTTTATTCGAGGAAAAGGTAAAAAAGAAAGATTTGTTTATCTTACTCCTCGAGCCCAAAGGCATATTAAAAAATATTTAGAGGTTCGAGGTGAAACTAACTCTTCTTACTTATTTATTCCTTATCGAGGGAAAAATGTTCATCAAAAAAATAAAAAACTTTCTCCTAATTACTTAGAGGAGAAAGTTAAAAAATATAGAGAACTATTAGGTCTTAATATTCCTATTTCTCCACATTCAATCCGCCATGCATTTGCAACCTATTTGGCTGAAAGCGGAGCTAATCCAGCAGCTATCCAAATTTTATTAGGCCACGAATCGTTAGATACCACGACTCGCTATGTTCATGCTTCTGACCGTTATGCAGAGAGAATCCATCGAAAATACCATCCTTTGAAAGAGTAATCCACCGTCAGTTTCACAGCGGCAAAAACCTAAAGGAATAAAAAAACCGTTAGTTCTCCTAACGGTTTTCTCTCTCTAATTAAATGTCGCACAATATTAAGACACTAGAATCTGTTATTTAGAAATAAATTGAAGTTTATTGCCATCGGGGTCAAAAAAACTAAAATTAGTGGCCCAATCTTCCTTGGTTAATTCCTTTAAGAATTTTATACCCTTTTCCTTAAATTGGTTATATGCCGCCTCAATATCTTTCGCTTCAATAAATAAGGTTTGGTATCCTGGGACTTCTCTTTCTTCTTGGGCCTGCTTGATGCCTAATCTACCATTCTCAAATTTAAAAGAAGCGAAACTACCTTCTTGGATATAATCAACCTCTAAACCAATAATATCTCTGTAAAAAGGGACCACTTTATTTAAGTCTTTGGTATAAAAAACTACTGAATGTATTTTCATACATTTTTATTCTACCAAAAAACCGCCTACTTGGCGATTTTATATTTATATCCCCTACTCTTCTGTATCCTTTGTCTGTTTTTATACCTTGTGAGACGCTAATTTTTAAGGCTATTTATGGTTTTGTGTCGTATAACCTTGGTTACGTGACTCTTTTCGCTTGATTGGTTCGAATCCTAGCCCCATGGCATCCTCGGTCTGGAGCCGAGATTTTAAGGGTAAATTGGGCAGTTTTAGCGCTGTCTCACGATGCCTCTCGGTCGGGGCTATTTTAAGCTAAAATGAGATTTCGTGTCTCATTTTAGCAAATTAGACCTTAATTTCGGCCTTATTTTTCACAATATTATTCTAAAATTTTAATTCTACCATTTTATCAATATCGGTTTTGTCTTTGATAATAAATTTCAACCCCGAAGCCTCTTTTGGAATTTCAAAAATAGCGGAAAATTTTCTTCCTAAGTTCGGTTGCATTGCGTCTAAATCGCCCGCAAACGCCCTGAGGGTATATAAGTTCTCCTGGCTATCTCTTAATTCTGATTGAAAATCAAAATTTAATGGAATTTTTCCCAAGTTCGTGATGCTGCCATCAACAGAAAGAAAGAATCCTGACGATGAAATTTCTTGTTCATCAATAGACATTTGAATTTCTGTGTCTATACTATCTATAACCATTGAGAAAACGTTGCCCCCGAACGTTAAATTAAATGGTTGTTTCAAATTATAATATTCGTATTGTTGTTCAGGGGCTGGAACATTAAATCCGCTTATTATCAAAAGAGTAAAATAAATTATGGCAAGAATTGCAACTTTTAATGCCTTGCTAACCCTGAGAAATTTTCTTGGAATAAATACAAGAACGGCGAGAATAAGGAAAAGGCCGCCTATAAAGATTTGGCCTGCCTGAATTGTAACTACTCCTGAAAAAACAAAGAGTGTCCCGACCAAAACAATAAATATCCAACGAATCACCACTCGAACTCCAATTTCCTTAACGGGTTTTTTATTTGCTTTTTCCATAAATTTATTCTACCAAAAAACCGCCTTTTTTGGAAGCTCCGCGGGCTGGGCGCGGTTCGAACCTGTTTAATGTGGAAATAAAACTTCAGCCAAACACCAAAGCAGCATAAGGAACCCCATTGCAGTAGATAAAAATACAAGAACAGAGTGATCTTTTTTTCTTATAATACCAATAATGCCGGTAAAAAAAGCCGCAATTCCGCAAACAAATCCGGCCAACATCGGTAAAGCTACTCCGGGCCTAACCATAATATCATGCGGTATTGTTTTTCCAGCTGGAACAGATTCATAAAGATCTACAAATGACATACCGATATAAAAAAATATTGGTATGGTAACAATTAATACAACTGACCATTTACCCAAAAAAGTTTCTGGCATAAAGTTTAATCTCATATATACTTTATCCTACCAAAAAATCGCCTTCTTGGCGATTTTTTATTCTTATTCTTCCTTACCCTCAACTTCGGACTAAATTTTGATTATTTTCCGAAACCAATCTTTTCTTGCCATTCATTTTCTCTTTTTTCGGGAAGCTGAGTTTCAAGTGGACCAAATTTCTTTTCGTATTCATTAAGAGATTCACCTAGAAGTAAATAAATTCGTTTTGCATGTTTCGGTGAGACCTGAAATTGACGACCTTGATTTCCTGAAATCAATAGAAAATCAAAAACTTCTTCCCCAAAGCGTATATTAACGTTAGAGAGCGCGTAAAGAATCGGGTCAAGATTAATTTTAATTTGTTTTTGTTCTTCTGCCATTTTTTTAAAATTTAATTTTAATTAATTCTTCGACTTTTTTTTATTATCCCCTACTCTCTTATTTTTTTGTCTGTTTTTATGCTTATTCTATCTATTAGGCGATTTTTGAGTCGCTATTGACAAGGTATCTTGCTATAATAAACTAAAAATGTAGGAGAAATCTTACTAATCACGCGGTCCTGCCCAAAGCGGGATTTTCGCTTTCATTGGCTAAATAATTACGTTTCCCAGTATATAATTTTCCGAAATCAAAATATTTATTTTTAATGTCGTGTAGTTCTCCTGCGGGCCCTGGACGATGTTAGAACCTGTTTAGTGGTTTCAATGTAAAAGCTTATTCGATTTCTTTTATAAATTCTAATATACCTCTAACTGACCTAATTTTTTGGCCCCCAACAAGAGTGACTTCCAGTGTCGATTCAATCTTCGAAGCTAACAGCTGAGGACCAATATCTTTCTCATCTATCCTTATTTCACCTGTCCGGCCCCTAATAACGTGAGTGTGTTGACCACGATCTTTCTTATCTCCTATAAGGAGGTGCTCTTCTCCGTTCTCGATATGAGATTCTACCCATAAATTTTCATCCTCTAATCTATTTTTTATACGTTTCGAATCTAAGTATTGTTCTAAATAACTCAACCAGTGATTCAGATATTTAAGACCTTCTTTTGGATAAATTCCCTTTAGTCCGGACCATAGTGTAGGTTTTTTTTCTTCACCCGATCTAAACTTTTTATATCTCAATGATAGCAAATCATCACCAATTAGTTTTTGATCAAGAAAACCTTCAATAGCATCTTTGATTTCTTCGACTTTTTTGCTTTCGAGTAAATCTTCTGCTATGGCACTATAATTCTTCTTTATGAGATTTAATAGTTCTTTTTCTTCCATAAATTTATTTTTAGAACCGTTATCCAGAGATCAAATGAATATATTTACATACCAAATTTAACAAACTCCTAACCATTTATTGAGCGTTAATACCAACGTCGGAGATATCTTGCCTTTATTTTTCCTATCAATAAATCCTTTTATTATTTCTTGTTCACCTGTCTTAAAAGAAATTTCAGATCCCAAAGATCCCCTACTATTTTCACACCACCA